>JAJRTD010000204.1 GCA_024278435.1 Gammaproteobacteria bacterium
CTCAAGATGACGCAATAGTAGACAGAAAAATATTTTATTTTGTATCAAACATGAATTTAAAAACAATCAGCATAATACTCATAATGCTGATCAGGCTGGCACCAACTATCAGGGGGATATTTTGCGTTAACACAGCATGAAGCGCCCAGAAACCGTTGCCGGAAACCGATAAAATCAGCATAAACATGGAGACATCATCCGTATGCCGGGTTTTTAATGCCTTGATGATCTGGGGTACCAGGATCAGGGTGCAGAGCGCGGACGCGATCCAGCCGAATAATACGTCTAGTTCCATA
Source organism: Gammaproteobacteria bacterium (assembly GCA_024278435.1). GTDB lineage: Bacteria > Pseudomonadota > Gammaproteobacteria > SZUA-229 > SZUA-229. Next base: position 297 of record JAJRTD010000204.1, read on the forward strand.
AGATTTATCCTGCCAGTGCTGTTTTTTCGGGTAGTTGCCGGTGGCCGGTTCCGGCTGGACAAATGGCAGGGGGGAATGCCGGTAAAACGAACTGGGTCAACATGTGCAACTCCTGATTATCGGTTTCGTGTATAGCGCAGGAAACTGTTAATATCCGGCATCTTTTGAATTCATATAATTATATCCTACATGGAAACATTAACCGCACTAATTACCTCTGTTAACGGCATTGTCTGGGGGCCGTTAATGCTGGCCCTGATCCTGGGAACCGGCATCTACCTGATGTACGGTCTGGGTTTTATGCCGCTGCGGCGCATCGGCTACAGTTTTAAGCTGCTGTGGCAAGGCAGGCAGCACCATGGCCAGGGTGATATTGCGCCGTTTAATGCCCTGATGACTTCGCTGTCCGCCACTATTGGCACCGGCAATATTGCCGGAGTGGCAACAGCTATCTACCTCGGTGGTCCGGGCGCCCTGTTCTGGATGTGGTGTACCGCGCTGGTGGGCATGGCAACAAAATATGCCGAAGCGGTGCTTGCCGTGCAGTACCGGGAAGTGGATGCCAATGGCATGCATATCGGTGGCCCGATGTTTTATATCAAGAACGGCCTGAAAGCGCACTGGGGCTGGCTTGGAACCTGCTTTGCCGTGTTTGGTGCGGTCGCCGGTTTTGGAATCGGCAATACCATACAGGCGAACTCGGTTGCCGATGTTATTCAGAACACCTTCTCCGTGCCTCCACTGTTTACCGGCATAGTGATAGCGGTACTGGCAGCCATGGTATTGATCGGCGGCATCCGGCGTATTGCCAGCGTGGCAGGTAAGCTGGTGCCGTTAATGGCGCTAAGTTATGTGTCAGCCGGGCTGCTTATCCTGGTGATTAATATGGAAGCTCTGCCGCATACTTTTTCCCTGATATTCAGCCATGCCTTTACGCCGATAGCGGCTAGCGGTGGTTTTGCCGGCGCCGCAGTGTGGGCCGCCATACGTTTCGGCGTAGCGCGTGGTATTTTTTCCAATGAAGCTGGTCTTGGCAGTGCGCCGATTGCCCATGCAGCTGCCAGTACCAACAGTCCGGTCAAGCAGGGGCAGATCGCCATGCTGGGTACCTTTATCGATACCCTGATTATCTGCTCCATCACCGGTTTGGTAATTATCTCCAGCGGTATGTGGACCGGAGGTGAAAACGGCGCCAGTCTGTCGTCGGCCGCGTTTGAAGCCGTGTTGCCGGGCGTGGGCAACTATATCGTGACCATTGGCCTCAGCATCTTTGCCTTTACCACCATACTGGGCTGGAGTTTTTACAGTGAAAAGTGTGTTGAATATTTGCTGGGTGAACGCGCCATTACTCCGTTCAGGGTGTGCTGGATACTGGCGGTGCCCATCGGTGCCATCGCTGACCTGGACTTTATCTGGCTGCTGGCGGACACCCTGAATGCCCTGATGGCGCTGCCGAATCTAATTGCATTGATACTGTTAAGCCCGGTTGTATTCAAACTGACACGCGCCCATTTAAATCGCTAGCACTGCAACTGGTATTTTATGTTTCCCGATTTTTCCCTGCTGGAAATCTTCTTTACCGGCCTGCTGTTTATGTGGGCGGGATTCGTACGTAGCGGGCTGGGTTTCGGCGGTGCCGCGCTGGGCCTTCCCTTTATGCTGTTTATCTATAACCAGCCGGTTTACTGGTTGCCCATTATCGGCCTGCATCTGCTGTTTTTTTCTGCGCTGACATTACGTACCCGGTTGCACGATGTTGACTGGGTCTATCTGCGCTCTTCCCTGCTCTATATCATTCCACCGGCTTTGGTCGGTGTGTTTGGCCTGTTGAATCTGCCGAATTTATGGGTGGTGACCTTTATCTATGCCATCACCCTGTTCTACGCGGTGATGTGGCTGTTTAATAAAAACATCCACAGCGAACGCAACTGGTTTGACAAGTTCCTGCTGGTGCTGGGCGGTTATGTTGCCGGCACCTCACTGACCGGGGCGCCGTTAATGGTGGCGGTTTATGTGCGCAATGTTATTCAGACCCAGCTGCGCAATACGCTTTTCGTTTTGTGGTTTATTCTGGTGACCATAAAAATGACAACCTTCGCAGTTTTAGGGGTGGAGTTAAATGTGCTGACTTCGCTGGTGCTGATTCCGGTGGCTGCTATCGGGCATTTTGTTGGTCTGCGGACGCATGATTTTATTTTGCAGAATGATGTTTTGTTTAAGCGGGTGATCGGGGGGATGCTGGTTGTGGTTAGTGGGATTGGGATTTGGGATAGTTGGTTTGTCTAGGGATACTCTGAATAAGTGTCATTCAGAGCGCAGCGAAGAATCTTATGCTCCGTAACTATCTGATTACACGGTGGTATAAGATCCTTCGGCTTCGCTCAGGATGACAATAAGAACTTATTCAGAGCATCCCTAGACAAACCAACGATCCCAAA
>JAJRTD010000205.1 GCA_024278435.1 Gammaproteobacteria bacterium
CACCCGGCAGCATTGTCGACACTGCTGGTAAAAAAACACCTGCGCAATGCTGGTATCGACCCGGACCATGACCTGACCCTGGTATCAACGCCGTCACATGATGCCTCGTTATTATCTTCCTATCACGGGGTGACCGACGCCTCCTCGCTGATGCAGCCACCGTATACCGCGGCCAGTGAACAGGTGAGAAAGAACATGCGAATCATTGCACGTACCGAAAGCTCGCCGCATATTCCCATCAGTATAAACCCGCGCCTTGACCAGGCATGTAGCACCGAAATCACCGGCCTGCTGCTCAATATGTCCTCCACGGAAGAGGGTCGGCAGGCATTGAGCCATAACCGTTTTTCCGGTTTCAGGAAAGCCCGTGCCGAAGAATATGACCGTATACGTGACCTTTTGCGAAGCCCGGAATAGCCGTTCCGACATACCCAGCCTGAAAGTTTCCTATAAATGATTAAAGCCGCCGCCTTGTTCCATTCCCTGCGTTTCAGGTTGATTGCCAGCGTGGTAACCATCGAAATCATTATGCTGTCATTGCTGGTATGGAACAATATGTCCATTATCCAGACCACGCATACCGACCGCCTGCGTGATACCGCTGCCAGCATGTTGCAGCAAATCGCCAATACTTCGGGTAATTACATGATGGCGGTGGATTACGCCACGCTTGAGGGTTACCTCAGTAAAATTATCCAGTACAAGGAACTGACTTACATTGTTGTGGTGGATCGTGATAATAACGCCGTTATCTCACTGGGCAATGCAGTATCGCCGCCATGGCCGGAACCCGATGTGCACCCGGCGCAGGTCAGTGACGGGGTTTATGATGTTGCCACCGAGATCAGCGTGGCCAACCTGCCAATGGGGCGGCTGTTAATGGGCTTTTCCCTGTCGCTGATGGAAGATGCCATTCGCAAGTCACGCAACCGTGGTATTACCATTGCCGCCATCGAAATCTTCCTGACCGTGATTGTTACCGTGTTTATCGGTCTCGGGTTGACGCGCCGGCTGGCAATACTGGCCGATGCGGTAGCAAAAGTAGAGGCCGGTGATTACTCGGTCAAGGTGCCAACGGAAACCGGCGATGAAGTTGGTAAAACGGCGCATGCCTTTAACCGCATGGTGGCCGAGGTGTCGTCACGAACGAAGCAGCTGGAACAGGCCGAGGCGAAAACCCAGAACCTGTTTATCGAAAACCGGATGCTGGTGCATGCTTCGCTGGTCATACAGGAAGAAGAGCGCAAGAACCTGGCGCGCGAATTACATGATGAAATGGGGCAGTGCCTGACAGCCATCCAGGCGGACGCCGAGCTGATCCGCGATATCTCGCGCAACAAGGATGAACGCGTGGCTACCAGCGCCAATGCGATACTGGATGTGTCTTCCAGGGTCTATGATGTGGTGCATTCCATGATGCGCCGCCTGCGCCCCACGATACTGGATAACCTTGGCCTGGTCGAGGCGCTGAAAGACGAGATTGACGCCTGGAACAGCCGCCATCCTGAAACCCGCTGTGATTTTAACTATACTGGAGACCTCGACAACCTGGATGAGCAGAGCAATATTATGCTGTATCGTATCGTCCAGGAAAGCCTGACCAATATTGCCAAGCATGCGGTGTCGAATCATGTGTCGGTAAGCATTAGCCAGCAGGACGATCAGCTACAGTTGGTTATCGAAGACAATGGCAAGGGTGTTGATTTGATTGATAGCGGTAAACACAAGGGTCTGGGCCTGATTGGCATGCGTGAACGGGTTGAGACCATTGACGGTCGTTTTGAAATTATAAGTTCACCGGGCAAAGGTTTCCTTATCCGCATTACCGTACCGTTTAAAAAGGCCGAAAACAGCAATGAGCAGTACTGAAGCAGTAAAAGTTTTTCTGGTTGATGACCATGAAGTGGTTCGTGCCGGTTACCGTCGCCTGCTGGAAGCAACATCGGGCATATCGGTCATTGCCGAAGCCAGTGACGGCGAGTCCGCGTACAGCCGTTTTTTTGAACACCAGCCGGACGTGCTGGTAATGGATTTATCGATGCCGGGCATGGGTGGGCTGGAAGCCAGCCGTCGCATCCTGGCAAAAGACGAAAATGCCCGGATACTGGTATTCAGCGTTTACGAAAATGAAGTCTTTCTGTCGCGCGCGCTGGATATGGGTGTGCTGGGTTATATTTCCAAGCGCAGTGCCTCGCAGGTAATGATTGATGCGGTGCGCACCGTAGCCGGCGGAGAAGTTTATGTCGGCCAGGAAATGATGCCCTACCTGATGAAACTGAGGAATGCCACCGAGTCAGACCCGCTGGCGCAACTCACGCCCAGGGAGTTCGAAATATTCCTGTTGCTGGCAGACAGCAAGTCGGTTAACCAGATTGGTGAAATGCTGAACCTCAGCCCGAAAACCGTGGGCCACCATTGCACCAGTATTAAAAACAAGTTGAACATCAGCGATATAGCCGGCCTCACCCGGCTGGCGATCCGCCTGGACCTGATGACGCCCTGACCGGCAGGGGTGCGAATTTATTCGCAATGAAGAGAAGTCGGCAGTAGGCAGTTATCAGTAGGCAGCAAAAAGATCGATCGTGCTACAAACCATGCAGGACTATATTGTTTAAAACTGCTAACTTCACGCTAATTCACTCTCCGGATTGTTTATTCTCCATCCCTGCTTCATACTCCCCCAGCATCGCCAGATGATTAAGCCGTGCCCGTTTTAACAACGCCTGCTGTGCCGCCGCAATATTCTCTGTTTTCCCCATCCATGCATGCAGTGCGGTCTGCTGCAGCGCGCGGCCATAAGAAATCGTCAGATTCCACGGCGCATTACTGCCCAGCCGGTTAATGGCATTAAGGTTTTC
>JAJRTD010000206.1 GCA_024278435.1 Gammaproteobacteria bacterium
ATATCAATCGCTTCATTACGCAACTCGTACGACAGCGCCTGTATGGTGGCCAGTTCCAGCATATCGGCAATATGCACGCTGATCTGACCGTTGGACAGTTTAGCGATATTAAACAGGCTGTCCGCATTATGCGGATTGCGGCAACAGGCAAAAACCCGCCACCCCTGTTTCATCGAGTAGTTGACCATTTCCAGGCCAATACCGCGATTGGCGCCCGTGATAAGAATATTCATGGTAGGGGATTTTATCCGCAAATAACGCAAAAGACGCGAAAAAAGCAAAAAAAACTTATACAGAGACACAGAGAAAGGCGTTCCTATTGATTCTTCTATGGCACAACGATAACGATGTTAAAAATAAAAAAACTCTGTGACCTCTGTGTCTCTGTGGTTAAAAGTTTTTAATTCGCGTTTTTTTGCATTATTTTCCTGCATGGATGCAGGCAAGGGGCGTGCGCAGGATGCGGCAGCTTTGCGGACTCATAAAGTTTTTTATATGCGATACAAAAAAAGCCCGCTATGCTGTCGCTTTAGCGGGCTTACATTGTATAAGGTCAAACAGCCTAGCCGATATTGTAGATCTGGTTCATATAGAACTGTTCATATTCGTTACCGGGAAGCGGCTTGCTCCAGTAGTACCCCTGTCCGTACTGGCAGCCGATACTTTTTAATACATTCAGCTGGCGTTCGTTTTCCACACCTTCAGCCAGTAACTGCAGTTTCAGTCCACGGGTTAAACCGGCAATGGCATCAACAATGGCTGAATCCTCTTCATTGTCCGGAATGCCGCTGACAAATGCGCGGTCGATTTTAACCACATCGATGGGGAATTCCTTCAGATAGGCCAGCGACGCATAGCCCGTGCCGAAGTCATCAAGAAATACCTTAACGCCCATGCTACGAAGTTTTTTCAGTGTCGACTCGACTTCACCAATATTTTCAATCAGTGTGCGCTCGGTGATTTCCACCGATAATGACGAAGCCTCAATATTATTTTCCGCAATGGCCTGGGTAAACACACTGACCAGATCCTGGTCTTTAAACTGGCGTGGCGCCAGGTTCATTGACACGTTCTGGTTTTCCAGTCCCGCATCCTGCCAGATGCGTATCTGCTTGCAGACACTCTGCACCTGCCATTCACCGATGGCCACAATCAGGCCGCAATCTTCAATCACAGATACAAAATCTGACGGCTGGATCATTCCCTTCTCAGGGTGCTGCCAGCGCAACAGCGCTTCCACACCGGCCACTTCATTTTTATGAATATCAATGACCGGCTGGTAGTGAATTAAAAACTCATCATTTTCAAATGCCGCTTTCAGGCTGTTTTCCAGGTCCAGGCGCTCCATTGCGTTGACACTCATTTCCGGTTTATAGAACTGGAAACAATGGCGTCCGTTTTCTTTGGCACGATACATCGCGGTATCGGCATTTTTCAGCAGAGTGCGCGCTTCATTACCGTCATCCGGATAAATCGCGATGCCGATAGAGGCACTGGTATAGGTTTCCTGGTCATCCAGTCGAACATTGTGCTCAAGGATGGTGGTTAGATTATCGGCAATTGAAATCGCATCGTCAGGGCTGTTAATACCTTCAATGATGACCGCAAACTCATCACCACCGAGACGGGCAATGGTATCGGCACGGCGTAATGAGCGGGAAATCAGCTGACCGACTGCCTTGATTAACTTGTCGCCGGCATCATGGCCGAATGAATCGTTGACCAGTTTGAAATCGTCGATATCAATCAGCATTAAAGCCATTGAAGTATGGCTGCGCTCGGCGCGGATAACCGACTGCTCCAGGCGGTCGGCAAATAACAGGCGGTTGGGCAGGCCGGTCAGGGTGTCACGATAAGCCAGCAGCTTGACCTTGCGTTCAGCAATCACCTTGGCGACCACTGATTTCACGCGGTGTTTAAGCACCGCCCACTTGATTGGTTTGGTAATAAAATCGATGGCACCGACTTCATAGGCGCGTTCAACGGAGGCGTCATCATCAAGGCCGGTAATCATCATGACAGGAATATCGGTATGACCTTTTTCCTTGATTTGCTGGCAGGTGGTAAAACCGTCAATGCCGGGCATTACCGCGTCCAGTAGGATAAGCGCAGGATGATGCTTCTCAACAGCCTTGATGGCTTCAAGACCATCTGCGGCTTCGATAATATCAAAATCTTCAGACTCCAGAACATGACGCACCATCAGGCGGATGGATGGATCATCATCAGCCAGTAAAACGATGGGTCTTTCCTCGTACTTATGGGTATCACTGAACAGTGAAACGACATTAGACATAAACTACAGCTCCCGCCTGTTGACTTCTCTTGTGCATAAAGCTTCCTTTTCTACAAATAGATCTATCCCTGACTTGCAATATACAGTCAATTGTAGACCCTGTGCACGATATCTGCATGAAATTACTGATAAAAAGTCAGAATTCCATAAAAACATAGTACAACACTGCTTTTCAAAAAAAAACACCGTTTATCAGTCAGTTACAGTATGCCCGCCGGAAAGAAACGGGCCAGCCACCTTTATTTCAGGCTTTTTTCGACCAGCTCGGTGACATCGCTGGACAGCTGTGGCAGCGCAATAAGCCGCTGCAGCGCGGCTTTCATCAGCTTCTGCCGGGTTTCGTTATAACGCTTCCAGCGGGTCAGCGGCACGCATAAACGGGAGGCGATTTGCGGGTTAATCGCGTCTAGTTTTTCAATGTACTGCTCCAGTAACTCATAGCCAAAACCACTGACATCATGAAAACACACCGGATTTGCCGCACAAAACGCGCCCAGTAATGAGCGCACCCGGTTCGGATTTTTAATGTCAAAATCATCGTGTTCAAACAACTGCTTAACCCGGACCTTCGCCGAAGCATGGGGAACGGTTGCCTGCACAGAAAACCACTTGTCCAGCACCAGGTTGTCACCCTGCCACTGTGTATAGAATGCATTAATTACTTCCTCGGCTTCAGGACTCTGATGATGCACCAGGGCGCGGAATGCTGCCATCTGGTCGGTCATATTGACCGCTGAGTGGTACTGGGTAACGGCCAGTTGCCCGCCCTGTTCCTTGTTATACATCAGGTAGGACAATGCCTGGTTGCGCAGGAAACGCTGTGCCATTGACGCCGGCGTTAAATCAAAGGTGTCCCGGGTATTGTCCTGGTATACCTGCAGCAAGTCATCCGCCAGCGCCTGTGCAAGCTGTGAATAGATGAACTCTCTTGCCTGGTGAATGGCATCCACATCAATTACCGGCAGCATCTCGCCCGCATAGTTTAATGACGGCAGGGTCAGGGCACGAGCAATCAGCGCCTTGTCCAGGTCATGACTGGTTAAGGTTTTTCTGCAGGCCTCAATATAATAGTCCGGTAATACCAGCGGCTGCTCAGCATTAATCGCATCCACCATCGACAGAATAAGCCGTGTCGACAGCTGCTGCCCGGCTTCCCAGCGATTAAAATCATCGGCTTCATGCGCCATGCAGAATGCCAGTTCTTCATCATCGCGGTCAAAGTGCA
>JAJRTD010000207.1 GCA_024278435.1 Gammaproteobacteria bacterium
CCGATGCCCTGGGTTATGACTGCTGGGACATTGCCTGCAACGGCCCCGTCGAAAAACTCAATAAAACCGAAATCACCCAGCCCCTGATGCTGGCGGCTGATATTGCCGTTATGCGCGTTATGGCCCAGCAATGCATGCTAACCCCCATCGTTTTTGCCGGCCACAGCCTGGGTGAATATGCCGCACTGGTTGCCGCCCGGTCCCTGGACTTTGTTGATGCCATTAAACTGGTGGCCAAACGCGGCCAGCTGATGCAGTCTGCCGTGGCTGAGGGCGAGGGCGCCATGGCGGCGATCATCGGTCTTAATGATGAAGCCATTCTGAATATCTGTGAACAGGTGACAAATGATATGGATGGTGTGGTGGAAGCGGTTAACTTTAACTCGCCGGGCCAGGTAGTGATTGCCGGTTCGACTGACGCTGTTAATAAAGCCATGGAATTATTAAAAGAGGAAGGCGCCAAACGTGCACTGCCTCTGCCGGTCAGTGTACCTTCACACAGCTCGCTGATGAAACCGGCTGCCGATCAGCTCGCCGAATACCTGAAAGACGTCACCATTAAAACACCGGAAATCCAGGTGATTCATAATGTCGATGCCAAATCACACGATAACCCGGACGAAATACGCGAGGTGCTTGTCAGGCAACTGTATAACCCGGTACGCTGGACCCAGACCGTGCAGATCATCAGTGACGGTGCCGATGCCGTTGTCGAATGCGGTCCCGGCAAGGTTCTCGGCGGATTGACCCGCCGTATCAACAAGGAAGTAAAAAGCTTTTCCCTGGATAATATGGCAGCCATGCAGAAATTCCTGGATTCAATGCTGTAACGGCGCCGCCAGGTTGTGTAATTAGTTGTAATAAACAATTAGCAAATAAATTGACTAAAGATTTTATACAAAGGTTGAAGACAGATTATGAGTAATGAATTAAAAGGCGAAATCGCACTGGTCACCGGCGCCAGCCGGGGCATTGGTAAAGCCATTGCTGAACATCTTGCTGCCATGGGCGCAACGGTCATTGGCACGGCAACCACAGAAGGGGGAGCCGACAATATATCCGCCTATTTGTCCACCTCGGGCAAGGGCATGTGTCTTAACGTTACCGATGCCGACTCGGTTGCTGGCGTTATCAAAGCCATCAACGATGAATTCGGTGCGGTATCCATCCTGGTCAATAATGCCGGCATTACCAAAGACAACCTGCTGATGCTGATGAAAGAAGACCAGTGGGACGACATTATCAATACCAACCTGACCTCGATTTACCGTTTATCAAAAGCCGTGCTGCGCAGCATGATGAAAACCCGAAAAGGGCGTATCATCAACATCGCGTCCGTTGTCGGCCTCACCGGTAACCCGGGGCAGACCAACTACGCGGCAACCAAGGCCGGCATGCTGGGTTTCAGTAAATCACTGGCACGTGAGATAGGCTCGCGCAACATTACCGTCAACTGCGTAGCACCGGGTTTTATTGATACCGACATGACAAAAGAACTGGCCGATGAACAGAGAGACGCCCTGATCAAACAGATTCCACTGGGCAAGCTGGGTGATGCCGCGGATATTGCCGCAGCGGTTGCATTTCTGGCCAGTCCGGCAGCCGGTTATATTACCGGCGAAACCATTAATGTTAACGGCGGAATGTACATGCCATAGCCGGAAATCAGCAGGTATTTTAATAATCAATGCTGTTTTAGACTATATATTACATCAATTAAGTGTTTTAACTATATAATAAATATAGATTTATTTTTATTTATAAATGCGCGTATTTAATGCGGAATTTGACTGGCAACTACCGCTCGAATTCACTAGAATACCGCGCAGCTTCAAATGCCAATATTCAGGCAAATTTTTATATTGACCCTGATGGTCAAAACAAGAGGAAAAATTAATGAGCACAGCTGAAGAACGCGTTCGTAAAATTGTAATTGAACAGTTGGGTGCAACTGAAGAACAGGCAACGAATGACGCATCATTTGTTGACGACCTGGGCGCAGACTCACTCGATACCGTAGAGCTGGTTATGGCTCTTGAAGAAGAATTTGAGTGCGAAATCCCTGATGAAGAAGCGGAAAAAATTACCACTATTCAGCAGGCGATTGATTACGTAAACGCACACTCAAGCTAGACAGCCGCTCCAGGCAGCAACTGCCTGCGGGTAGTTGCTGCTGTGTGTTAACACACAATCCAGGCTGTTATACATGCTGATACAACCGGGTGCTCTCTGTCAGCATCCGTTTTCCTGTCAAAATAGGGGCTAAACTTGTCACATCGTCGCGTTGTCATTACTGGTCTTGGTATCGTTTCACCCGTTGGTCTTAATTTAAAACAAACGTGGGACAATATTGTCGCTGGCAAAAGCGGCGTTATTGCTATCGATAAATTTGATACCTCTGAATTTTCCGTAAAAATTGCCGCTACCGTCAAGGACTTTGACGCAACCACCGTGTTGCCGGCAAAAGATCTGAAAAAAATGGATATTTTCATCCATTACGGCATGGTAGCAGCAGATGAAGCGCTGAAAGATTGTGGCCTGGAAATTACCGAGGAAAATGCTGACCGGGTCGGTGTTGCCATCGGTTCCGGCATCGGCGGCCTGCCGATGATTGAAGCCAACAATGAAAAGCTAAACAAGGGCGGCCCGCGTAAAATCTCGCCGTTCTTTGTTCCCGGCTCCATCATCAACATGATTTCAGGTAACTTTTCCATCCGTTACGGTGCCAAAGGGCCGAACATTTCGATCGTTACTGCCTGCTCAACCGGCACTCACAGCATTGGCGAATCGGCAAGAATCATTGCCTACGGTGATGCCGACGTAATGTTTGCCGGGGGGGCTGAAATGGCATCATCACCGCTGGGCATCGCCGGCTTTGCCGCCGCCCGCGCCCTGTCCACCCGCAACGATGACCCGACATCCGCCAGCCGTCCCTGGGACAGGGACCGTGACGGTTTCGTACTGGGTGACGGCGCCGGTGTACTGGTGCTGGAAGAATATGAACACGCTAAAAAGCGTGGCGCAAAAATCTACGCCGAAGTGGCCGGATTCGGTTACAACAGCGATGCCTACCACATGACCATGCCGGTTGCCGATGGCAGTGGCGCCGGCAAATGCATGAAACTGGCATTAAACGATGCCGGTATCAATGCACAGGACATTGATTACATCAATGCTCACGGCACCTCAACGCCGGCCGGTGACGTTGCTGAAACCAACGCCGTCAAGGTAGCAATGGGTGACCATGCCGGCAAGGTGGCGGTCAGCTCCACAAAATCCATGACCGGTCACCTGCTCGGTGCTGCCGGCGGCATCGAAGCGGTATTTTCCGTGATGGCAATCAAGGACCAGATCGCACCACCGACAATCAACCTGGACAACCCCGGTGAGGGCTGCGACCTGGATTATGTCCCGAACACTGCCCGCGAAATGAAGATCGATTATGCATTATCCAATTCATTCGGTTTTGGCGGCACCAACGGAACACTCATTTTCAAAAAGCCCGGTTAGGAAACCTGATCAGGGCTCTTCGTGTCATTTACAACACGGCTATTATCAACTTACGGGACAGACAATCCGCAAACCGGCGGCCCCGACCTGTCACTGTTTAACCGTTTTAACCAGCAGCGCTATCCCTACCTGTTGGCCAGCAGTGCCAGCCGGCAGAACAATACCCAGTACGATGTTTTACTCGCCTGTCCGCAATATCTGCTGACGCTCAACGCCGACAAAACCCTGACTTGTAGCGACAAAACAATATCGCCCGCCCCGGACTTTTTTACAACACTGGAAAACCTGTTCCAGCAGAACAAAACCGAATCACCTGCAGCCGATAGCGCACTGCCATTCAGCGGCGGCTGGTTCGTCTACCTCGCCTATGAAATGGCCGGTGAAATCGAACATTGCCTGCAACTGCCACCGCTGGCGGATAATCAGCCACTGGCGGTCGCCGCCCGCTGTCCTGCCGCCATTATTTATGACAAACAGAAACAGCAGCTGATCGCCATCGCTGAAAACAGTTTTAAATTTCTGCTCGATGAACTACAGCAGGATTACCTCAGTCTGAAACAGCGGCTTGATCTACCGCCGGCAGAAAGCGACCACAGCCGGAAAATTGCCCTGCAATCACTACACGAAGCAGATCCCGCACCCTATTTAAAACAGGTTGAAACAATAAAACAGTACATCGTCGATGGCGATATTTTCCAGGCCAACCTGTCACGGCAATGGCTGGCCGCTTTAAAACACGATGTCAGTGATGCAGTGTTGTTTAACACCCTGGCCCGGCA
>JAJRTD010000208.1 GCA_024278435.1 Gammaproteobacteria bacterium
GTTATTGAATTACAGCGTTACGGTGTTGAAGTTATTGTCGTCGACCGTTATGCCAATAGCCCTGCCATGCAGGTTGCCCATCGCAGCCACGTTATTTCCATGCTCGATGGCGATGCCCTGCGCCGCATCGTCGAACAGGAAAAACCGGATTACATCGTACCGGAAATTGAAGCCATTGCCACCGACACCCTGGTTGAACTGGAAGCGGAAGGCTTTACGGTTATCCCGACTGCCCGTGCCGCCCGGCTGACCATGAACCGCGAAGGCATACGCCGGCTTGCCGCCGAAGAACTCGGGCTGCAGACTTCACCCTACCGCTTTGCCGGCAACCGTGAGGAGTTCGATGCGGCTGTTGCCGCTATCGGCATCCCCTGCGTGATCAAACCCATTATGAGCTCGTCCGGTAAGGGGCAGAGCACCATCAGGTCGCAGGCCGATATTGATGCCGCCTGGAACTACGCCCAGCAGGGTGGGCGCACGGGTGCAGGTAAAGTCATTATTGAAGGCTTTGTTGATTTTGATTATGAAATAACCCAGCTCACCGTGCGTCACAGGAACGGCACCAGCTTCTGTGAGCCCATCGGCCACGTGCAGGTGGACGGTGATTACCGCCAGTCATGGCAGCCCCAGGCCATGTCTGACACAGCGCTGAAAAAAGCGCGTGACATGGCGCAGAAGGTCACCGATGCACTGGGCGGTCGCGGCATTTTTGGCGTGGAACTGTTTATCCAGGGTGACGAGGTCATTTTCAGCGAAGTATCACCGCGGCCTCATGATACCGGGATGGTCACCATGATTTCGCAGGACCTTTCCCAGTTTGCATTACATGCCCGCGCCATCCTTGGCCTGCCCATTCCGGAAATTAATTTTTACGGGCCCAGTGCCAGCAGCGTCATCCTGGTCAGCGGTGATTCTGATAATCTTCGCTTTCATAATATTGCCGATGCGTTATCATTGAGCAATACCCAGCTTCGTTTGTTCGGCAAGCCGGAAGTGAAGGGGCAACGCCGTATGGGAGTCGCTCTGGCAAGAGACATCAGCGTTGAAGCCGCCATAGAAAAGGCTAAAACCGTTTCCGAAAAAATAACAACAACACTATAAAATACTATGAAAAAACGCTATCTTTTAAGCAGCTCCCTGCTGCTGTTATGCAGCCAAAGCATAAACGCTCTCGAATTCACCCCGCTACTGGGCTATCGTGGCGGTGGTGAGTTTATTGATATCGAAAGCGAAAAAAAATACACCACCAGCAGCTCTGGAACCTTTGGCTTCATCATCGGCGGCGAGCCCTACGACCGTGGCAAACGTTTTGAAATGTATTTCAGCCAGCAGTCAACTGATATTAAATCGATCAGCCTGCCACCCTCCGGCCCGACACCTCAGCAGACGGCCAATGTCCCGCTGAAAATAAGCTACCTGCATTTTGGTGGCACGGCGCCGATCAGCGACGAGCAGAAAATTAAAACCTTCGTCAGTGGCGGCCTCGGCTTCACCTACCTGAGCCCGAATTTCCCGGAACTGGAATCCGACCTGCTGGCTTCTCTCAGCCTGGGGCTGGGCATGCGTATGCCGATGACGGATCGGATCGATTTTCGCCTGGAAACCCGACTGCTGGCCACCCTGGTTAACAACAACTCCGCAATTTTATGTAGCGGCGGCTGCACCATCAGGGTTAACGGCAGCGCCTTTTATCAGGGCGAAATTTTTGCCGCGGTAGCATTCAGGTTTTAACCCTACAACCTTGTTTGCAAGATAAAGATCCTTCACTATCGTTCAGGATGACGCCGTTCCGGCCTTGTCATCCTGAACGATAGTGAAGGATCTTAAATACATCAGACACAGTAAAATCCAGCCAATAAAAAAGCACTCATAAAGAGTGCTTTTTTATTTAAAACCGCGCTATATTTTAGAAATTATACACCAGAGTCATCGCTGCTTCGGTATCGGTCTTCTCGGTACCTTCAGGAACTTTTGATTTGTTCCTGACCGTATAGGTAAATTTCATTGCCAGGGTTTTATTGATGTTGGCCTGCAGCCCGGTGACTGATTTGGTCGTGGTGAACTCTTCACCAATCTCCGTCGTCAGCTCCTGGAGAAACTTTGAGTTATCGGTAATCGCCCACCAGAAATTACCCGACAGTCTTAACACCGCTTCATCCTGGGATTCGCCGTTATCCACCTTGTAAAACCGGGCACCAGGGCCGATCTCGAGATCCAGTTCCATATCGGTCGCTTTAATGACTTTTCGGCCATAACCCAGTGAAACAATATGTTCATACTCGAAACCGCTGAAGCGATCCTTCTGCAGCTTGATTATGCCAAAGGCGTAATCAAGTTCGGTAAATTTATAGTCCGACTTGCCGGACAGCTCATAGCGCTCTGCCGAAACCACCATTTCATTGGTGTTCTCATCTTTCGACTGCTGACCAAAACCTTCGGCATGGCCGGTATGACGCCACTTATCAACTTCATAACTGACATCGGCTTTACCTGCCGTGGTCTGTGTTTCGGTATTACCCGTCGTCCGGATAAAACCCAGTTCGACCGAACTCTTCCACGGTGACTCTTCTTTCTTCGCTTCTTCTGCAACAGCGGCACCGGATACTACGAGCATACCTGTGACAACCAATGCGTAACAACTTTTTTTCATAACAACTTTTTCCATCTCAAAATTTATTAACTGTTAAATTATTTCAGGCAGCCTTATCCTGATGAATATCCATCTGCGGATAGGGAATAGAAATACCTTCAGCATCAAAAGCAAGCTTTATCTTTTCATGCGTATCGGAATAGACATTCCAGTATTCGCTGGTCGCGCACCAGGGACGTACATTAAAGTTCACACTGCTGTCTGCCAGCTCGCCGACAGCAATGGTCGGTGCAGGATCTTTCAGGATGCGATCATCCTCATCGAGAATTTTACTGATAATTTCCTTGGCTTTCTTGATATCATCGTCATAACCGATACCAAAAACCATATCAACACGCCGTGTGTTGCGTTTTGAATAATTGGTAATGGTACCACCGAAAATTTCGCCATTGGGAATAATAATCTCGCGATTATCGCCTGTGCGCATGGTGGTGGTAAATATGCCAATCTCTTCAACGATGCCTGAAACACCCGCCGCTTCAATGAAGTCGCCATCGTTAAACGGGCGGAAGATGATAAGCATGACGCCGGAGGCAAGATTCTGCAATGTACCCTGCAACGCCAGACCGACAGCCAGGCCGGCCGCACCAATCAATGCAATCAATGAAGTGGTTTCAACACCCAGCTGATCCAGCGCCGCGATAACGACAAAAAGCAGCAGGATGGCATTAATAATCGAGCCGATAAAGTTAACAAGAATATTGTCAACTTTTGCTTTAACCATGATCTTTTTGGCAAACCGAACCAGAACTTTAACAATAAATTTACCGATTAAAAATATTGCCAGCGCCATTACTATGTTTATACCCCAGGGTAAAACATAGGTTTCGATTAATTGTTGAATATCAACATTGTCCAGGACTGACAGTGTTTCGGTTACGTTTAGGTCTTCTGGCATTTTTACTACTCCCCTGTTGGTTACGGGCACACGACTTCTATCACCCGGAAAAACTCATAAGCGACTACAAGCATTTGTTATACAAAATCTTGTTTATTGCTAGGATGCGAATATTATCATATTGAGTCCAGATTAGATCCCGCTGACGCTGCCCTTTTGTCAGAAATTCGTTCAATCTGTTGATAATTTGACGAATTTTCTTGATTTTTGGCATTCTGTACTACACTTTTAACTGGTAATAATTTTTTTCAGAACAATCATGATATTAGATACTCCTGGCGCATCTGAAAGAAGACAGACGCCACGCTACGATGTAAAACTGAGCGTTGACCTGGTACTGGCCAACGGCACTATTTTGAGCGTCACCACGCGCAATATTTCCAGCAGCGGTTTGCAGATCAACTGTGACAGCTGGGTAACCGACGAAATCGAACCTCGCGGCATCCAGAATCACGCCATCAGTCACATCCGTTTCAAGGCCATCACCGAGCTGCCCGTTGGTGACAACACAAAGAAGCTTTATGCCAACTGCCGCATTATGTCTGTACAGCG
Organism: Gammaproteobacteria bacterium; assembly: GCA_024278435.1. GTDB lineage: Bacteria > Pseudomonadota > Gammaproteobacteria > SZUA-229 > SZUA-229. The sequence continues at coordinate 4,101 of JAJRTD010000208.1, forward strand.
GATGTCACAGGATGAATACCGCCTGAACCTGGCATTTATTGATTTTGAAAACGGCACGGAAAGTATTCTGGACGAGTTCCTTGCGCAATATAAGCAAAAAAAAACCGTGATTAATGCCTATTACGCCTGATAAGCGGTAACGCCGCCGAAACAATCAACACAAGCAATCAGGAATCACCCATAAAAAAGCGCCGCATTATATGCGGCGCTTTTTGTTTATACCTTGTTTATGCAGGGAGTTCCGACCTAGGGCAGTAGCGTAGTACCCATCAGGAAGCGGTCAATTTCACGTGCCGCTTCACGGCCTTCGTTAATACCCCAGACCACCAGCGACTGGCCGCGGCGGCAGTCACCGGCGGCAAAAACACCGGCAACACTGGTTGCATACTTGCCGTATTTCGCCTGGTAATTTGAACGTTTGTCATACTCAATATTGATCGCGTCAGAGGCATAATGTTCAGGGCCAAGGAAGCCCATGGACAGCAGCACCAGTTCAGCCGGCCATATCTTTTCCGTGCCTTCGACTTCTTCCATGTTCCACTGGTCATCCACTTTCATCCAGCGCACTTCAACAATTTTTACACCGCTGACATTACCGTTACCATCATCGATAAACTCTTTTGTCAGAATACCGTACTCACGCGGGTCACGACCGAAACGCTCAATACATTCTTCATGACCGTAATCAACACGGTGGATTTTCGGCCATAACGGCCACGGGTTGTCTTCGGCCCGCTCCATCGGTGACTGCGGCAGCAACTCAAAGTTGACCATGGATTTGCAGCCATGGCGTAACGACGTAGCGATGCAGTCGGTACCGGTGTCACCACCGCCGATAACAACAACGTTTTTATCTTTTGCCGAAATATAATTGCCGTCTTTCAGCTCGGAATCGAGCAGGCTTTTGGTGTTCGCTGTCAGAAATTCCATGGCCAGGTGGACACCGTTTAACTCGCGCCCCGGCACATCCAGGTCACGCGCCCGGGTTGCACCCGTGGTAAACAATACCGCATCGTTTTCCTGCTGCAGGGTTTTAACATCCACCGCACTGTCACCTTCACCACCGACATCGGCATTGGTGACAAAGGTCACACCGGCATCTTTTAATATATCAACACGGCGCTGCACAACATCCTTGCCCAGCTTCATATTGGGAATGCCGTACATCAGCAGGCCACCGATACGGTCAGCACGCTCATACACGGTCACGCTGTGGCCGACCTTGTTTAACTGCTCGGCAGCCGCCAGGCCGGCGGGACCGGAACCGACCACGGCAACATTTTTACCGGTACGGTCTTCCGGGATTTGCGCGCTGATCCAGCCTTCAGAAAAACCCCGGTCGACAATGGCATTCTCAATGTTCTTGATGGTTACTGCCGGGTTGGTAATGCCCAGCACACAGGAACCTTCACATGGCGCAGGACAGACACGGCCGGTAAACTCCGGGAAGTTATTGGTTTTATGCAGACGGTTCAAAGCCGCCTCCCACTTGCCGGTATAAACCAGGTGGTTCCACTCGGGAATAAGGTTGTGTACCGGGCAGCCGTTATCCGACTGGCAGAAAGGCACACCGCAATCCATGCAACGCGCACCCTGTGTCTGCAGGTGGCCGATATCGTGGTTACCGGTGAAAATCTCGCCGTAATCCTCCAGGCGCTCTTTAACGTCACGATAACTCTCGGTAGCCCGTTCGAACTCTTTAAAACCAGTAGGTTTACCCATCTCTTATCTCTTTTCAATCGAAATGAAAAATGAAAAATGAAAAGTGAAAAATATTAAAGCTTCGCTTTTTATTATCATTCATTCAAAAAATAATCAGTTGTGATCAAACTAAAACAGCTATAAAAAATACCGTGAGAAATTTTTCATTTTTCACTTTTCATACGCGTGTGCACGCGTCTACGCTGCCTTTTCTTTTCCCTTCATCTGTTCAAGCACGCGCTTGTAGTCCGTCGGCATAACCTTCACAAACTGCTTAACCGTTTCATCCCAGTTATCCAGCGCCGCTTTGGCAATATCCGAGCCGGTGTATTGCAGGTGGTTTTCAACCAGGGTTTTAAGCTCGTTGATATCTTCCTCATCTTCCAGATACTCCAGCTCCACCATGCCCATATTACATAACGGTGCAAAGGTGTTGTTCCGGTCCCAGATATAGGCAATACCACCACTCATGCCGGCAGCAAAGTTACGGCCGGTCTCGCCCAGCACCACCACACGACCACCGGTCATGTATTCACAGCCATGGTCACCCACACCTTCGACCACGGTTCTGGCGCCACTGTTACGCACACAGAAACGTTCGGCGGCAATGCCGCGGAAGTAGGCTTCACCGGAAGTGGCACCGTATAACACGGTGTTGCCGACAATAATATTTTCCTCGGCAACAAAGCAGCTGCTCTTCGGCGGATAAACCACCAGGCGACCGCCGGACAGGCCTTTACCGGCATAGTCATTGGCATCGCCTTCCAGTTCAATGGTCACGCCTTCATACAACCAGGCGCCCAGGCTCTGCCCGGCCGAACCCTGCAGTTTGATGTGCAGTGTTCCATCCGGCAGTGGCTTGCCTTCATGGGCCTTCGCCAGCTCATGCGACAGCATGGTGCCGACAACCCGGTTGGTGTTTACCACCGGCAGCTCCATGGAAACTTTTTCGCCGGCGCTGATGGTTGCCTGCGCACGTTTGATAATTTCATTATCCAGCGCTTTCTCCAGGCCGTGATCCTGTTTCAGCGTGCAGTACACACCCACGTCATCATGCGGTTTTTTCGCCGGGGTTAATAACGCCGTTAAATCAATGCCCCTGGCTTTCCAGTGATCAATTGCCGAGTCCGCTTCCAGCACATCAACCCGGCCAATCATTTCATTAATGTTGCGGAAGCCCAGCGATGCCATGTGTTCGCGCATGTCTTCCGCCACCATAAACAGGTAGTTGACGACATGCTCCGGCTTGCCCTTGAATTTCTTGCGCAGCTCCTTGTCCTGGGTAGCGATACCGACCGGGCAGGTGTTCAGATGACACTTGCGCATCATGATGCAGCCCAGGGTAATCAGCGGCGCGGTAGAGAAACCGAATTCCTCGGCACCCAGCAGCGCGGCAATCGTAATATCACGGCCGGTTTTCAGTTGGCCGTCGGTTTGCAGAATCACCCGTGAGCGCAGGTCATTCATTACCAGTGTCTGGTGGGTTTCAGCCACACCCAGTTCCCACGGCAGGCCGGCATGTTTCACCGAGGTCAGCGGCGAGGCACCGGTACCGCCATCATGGCCGGCAATAACAATATGGTCAGAAAATGCCTTGGTCACACCGGAAGCAATGGTACCGACACCGATTTCCGCCACCAGTTTCACACTGATGCGTGCCGACGGGTTGGCATTTTTCAGGTCGTGAATCAGCTGCGCCAGGTCTTCGATGGAATAAATATCATGGTGCGGCGGCGGGCTGATCAAACCCACGCCCGGTGTTGAATGGCGGATACGGGCAATGTTTACATCCACCTTGCCGCCAGGCAGTGCGCCGCCTTCACCGGGTTTTGCACCCTCCGAAACCTTGATCTGCAGTTCATCGGCATTGGTCAGGTACCAGTTGGTCACGCCAAAACGACCCGATGCAATCTGCTTGATGGCTGAACGTTTGGAGTCACCA
>JAJRTD010000209.1 GCA_024278435.1 Gammaproteobacteria bacterium
AGGGCATTGCGTGCAAAACTTCCGCTTCTGCTTGCACTGCTTATCTGCATCTATGCTCGCAAAGATTCTGCTCTTGCTTGCGCCCTTTACCTGTCTCTATGCCTGCAACGCTATCGCTTATGCGGGCCTACGGTTCTGTTTTTGCTTGTGTTTTTCCTGTTTTTTTAACTCCCCTTTTGTTTGCTGAATTGGCGGCTGTTGGTAGAGCAAATTCGCCATGGACGGCGAGGCTCGTTGGCAACAGCTGCCAATTCAGGCACCCCGCAGGGTGGATTACAGGGATGTAATCCATAAAGAAAAGTAACTCGCCGTCAGGGCGAAATCATAGCCAAATCAACCCACCTACTAAATTGTAGAAAAAAGAAAATCTTAGATGCCCATGACGCCACCACCAATAATCGTTAAAATAACAACCAATGAGCATCAACGTACAATTCTTCGCCAGCCTGCGTGAAACAATCGGCCGGCAGCAACTCGCGCTGGATTACACCTCGCCGATGACCGTGCAGACAGTCTGGTCACAGGCCACCGGTGAGCAGAGCATGCCGGACAACACCCTGTGCGCCATTAATATGGAATACGTTAAACCGGACGCAAGCGTACAGGATGGTGACGAGGTCGCTTTCTTCCCGCCGGTTACCGGCGGATAAGCAATGCCGGCCATTCTGATCGACACCCCTTTTAACCCCTGGGAAGAAATCCAGCGCTACCAGAGCGAACAGCTGCAGGCGGGACATTACGGTGCAACCGCCAGCTTTGTCGGCACCATGCGCGACTTCAATATCAATGAAACCGTCAGCCACATGACGCTGGAGCATTACCCGGCCATGACGCAGCACTATCTGGATCGCTTATGTGAAACCTGCCGGCAGAAATACGAGCTGGATGACTGTTTGATTATTCACCGCTTTGGCGATATTTACCCGGACGAACCCATCGTACTCACCGTCGCCTGGTCAGCCCATCGTGCACCAGCCTTCGATGCCTGCCGTTACCTGATGGAAGAGCTGAAATCCAGTGCACCGTTCTGGAAAAAGGAAGTAACCGACAAGGGTGAGCGCTGGGTACATAATGATCTTCCATCAGATAAAAAATGACACCCCCCATACGGAGGCTTGTCATCTCGAACGAAGTAAGAGATCTTATTGCACAGTAGCACTTATATACTCAGGATTCTTCGGCTTCGCTGCGTTACGCTCAGAATGACCCCGATTTTTCACTTTTCGTTTTTCATGCTTCATTGCTTTGTTTATTGAATTAAAATAAACAAAGCCGTCTGTCCGCGCTGCACATTAAACAGTATCTGTTTATCGTTGAACTTCACCATTTTCTTTAAATCGGCCAGCGTTTTTACCGGGGCACGGTTGACAGACAGGATCAGGTCGTCCTTGCGCAAGCGGGCATTCCACGCCGGGCTGCCACGAGCCACATTCGCTATCACCAGGAACTTATTGCCGTTTTCCTCATGACTTTCGATCACAGCACCGGCCAGCTGCGGGTTGAGTTTCTCGCCGATAATCGATTGCTCTATCTCATCGGCAATATAGGCCACCAGTGCCTTCTGTTCACCGTTACGGATAACGGTAATGTCCATTTTCTCACCAACGCGCATCAGACCCACCATATTACGCATGGCTGAAGCGCTCTTTACGTTAACGCCGTTAATCTGCAAAACCACGTCACCTGTTTTCAGACCCGCCTTGCTGGCGGCAGAGTCTTCAATTACCTGAGAAATCACCACACCCTGGTGACGGTCAAGGCCGAATGCCCGGGCCAGTTCCGGCGTCAGGTTCTGCATAATGACACCCAGCATGCCGCGGCGCACTTCACCGTATTCAATCAGCTGGTCTGCCAGCTGGCGCACCATATTAATCGGAATGGCAAAACCAATGCCAACATTACCGGCACCACCGGAAGCCAGGATGGCGGTGTTGATACCGATCAGCTCGCCACGCAGGTTAACCAGCGCACCGCCAGAGTTACCGGGGTTAATGGAAGCATCGGTCTGGATAAAGTCCTCGTAACCCTCGATCCCCAGGCCGGTGCGTCCCAGAGCACTGATAATGCCCGAGGTCACGGTCTGCCCCAGGCCAAACGGGTTACCGATTGCCACCGCAAAATCCCCGACCCGCAGCTCGGAAGAATCGGCAAAAGGAATATGGGTTAATTCAAGCTTTTCGTGTTCCACCTTCAGAATAGCGACATCGGCTTCAGGGTCGGAACCGATAATCTTTGCTTCCAGCTGCTGACCGTCATGCAGGGTAATGGCTATTTCATCCGCGCCTTCAATGACATGGAAATTGGTAACGATATAACCGGCATCGGCATCGATAATAACCCCGGAACCCAGGCTTTTGATTTCCTTGCGCTGCGGCATGTTTTCAAAACCCTTAAAGAACCGGCGGAAAAGCGGATCGTCCATTAACGGGTGGTTCTGTACATCAACCGAACCGCGGGTGGCAATATTGACTACAGCGGGCCGTATTTTTTCAATCATCGGTGCCAGGGTCGGCAGGGGCTGTCCATCAACCGTGGATGGCAGTGTCGCATAAGCACTGGATGTAAAAAGCGTTACTATTAACAGTGCTACGGACAATAAAAAAGGTCTAACCGGGGACATACTTGCTCCTAAAACTTTAAAGTATTTCATAGACAGGCTTCAATTCACATAGTTCACGATATATATAGTGGTAATGCGGTCAAACTCAAGACAGGCCGGCGGCAATAAAAACCGGCTTATTACAAAGCATCACTTGATGTTAAACAGTTGAACTGATAAATTTTGCCACACTCTAAATCGATCAGGAACAACTATGCGCAACTTCACCCGTACGACCATTGTTATTGCTTTATCACTGGGCATTTTTGCCTGCAGTAATGACAGCAGTGATAATCAGGCGCTGGAAACATTACAGCAAAAAGCCAGCTACAGCTACGGCGTTGATGTTGCAACCCGCCTCAAACAGCAGGGTATCGAGCTGGATGCGAATGCCCTCAACCGTGGCATTGCCGATGCCTACACCGGCAAGGCGCTGGCACTGACAGACGAAGAGCGGCTGCAGGCGAAAACCAGCTTCCAGGCCGAGCTACGCGACTCACTGGTCAAGAAACAGGCTGAAATCGCCCGCAAGAACCTTGAAGCCGGCAAGGCTTTTCTCGCTGAAAACGCTAAAAAGCCCGGCGTCATCACCACTGACAGCGGCCTGCAATACAAGATCCTGGCGACCGGTGACGGTAAACAGCCGAAAGAAAGCGATACGGTGACCACCCACTATAAAGGCACCCTGATTGACGGCCGTGTCTTTGACAGCTCATACGATCGCGGCAAACCGGCCTCTTTCCCGGTTAACGGCGTCATCAAGGGCTGGACCGAAGCCCTGCAGCTGATGCATGTCGGTGACAAATGGCAGTTATTTATCCCCTCCGAACTGGCCTACGGCGCAACCAAGCGCAGCGAGCTGATTGAAGCCAATTCGACGCTGATTTTCGAAATCGAACTGCTTGATGTCAAGGACGCTGCGGAGAAACCTGCGAGTTAAAAACTTTTCTTCCGCAAATGAACGCGAATAAACGCAAATTTTAAAGCCAAAACATTTAAATGTTTTTCTGTTTTCTTAGACTTTCATAAGCGCAGCGTTGCGGGCATATTAAAAATGCCGGCAACGAAAGAGCCTTATCCCGGCCTGCGTTTTTGTTATATATTTGCGTTTATTCGCGTTCATTTGCGGAAAATCATTCAATATTCTGGATCTGCTCACGCATCTGCTCAATCAGCACTTTCAGCTCGACCGAGGCATTGGTGCTGGAAATATCCGCTGACTTGGAACCCAGGGTATTGGCTTCACGGTTAAGTTCCTGCATCAGGAAATCCAGCCGCCGGCCCACCGCTTCATCGCGATCCAGCACATCATGCATTTCCTTCAGGTGGCTGTCGAGACGGTCCAGCTCCTCTTCCACATCCATTTTCTGCGCCAGGTGCACCAGCTCCTGTTCCAGCCGGTCGTGATTGACATCGATTTTCAGACTGTCCAGGCGTTCATGTATTTTCTGCTGGTAACGTGACTGGATTTCCGGTATTTTCTCCCGGGCCTGCCTGACGATCTGCTCAATGGCTTCACAGCGCTGCAGGATCATATCGCGCAAACGCGCACCTTCACGTTCCCGGTTAGCAACCAGCTCGTCCAGCGCTGCGCTCAACGCGGTTTCCGCTGCAGCCAGCACCGGCTTCATATCCAGTTTTATTTCCACAACCACACCCGGCCACTGCAACACCTTGATCGGGTCAACCTCGGAAGGCTGGTGCAGCATATCATTAATGTCGTGACAGGCATCGATCAGCGCCTTTGCCTGCGAGTGGTTAATATTAATACTTTCGCTTTGCACCGCTGCCGGGTTAAAACGTAGCAGACATTCCACTTTGCCTCGCGCCAGGCGCTGCTGCAGAATTTCACGAAAACGGGTTTCACTGGCACGGAAGTCTTCCGGAATTTTCATGTGCAACTCAAGAAAACGGTGGTTCACACTGCGGATTTCCCAGATCAGTTCGCCGACATCCAGGCTCTGCTGAATACGGGCAAAGGCGGTCATGCTTTTAGTCATAGTGGTCACTCTTCCAGCTGTTTTCTCAGGCCAGTCTAGCATGTATGCCCGGCTGGCAGACGTGTATAATATGCGCACTTTTACCGATGGAAACAAATATGCGCCCCAGTAACCGACAGCCTGATGAAATGCGTACTATCCGCATTACCCGTAACTACACCAAGCATGCAGAAGGTTCTGTACTGGTGGAATTTGGTGACACCAGGGTCATCTGCACCGCCAGTGTGGAAGAAAGAATCCCCGGTTTTTTACGGGGCAAGGGACAGGGCTGGGTTACCGCGGAATACGGCATGCTGCCCCGCTCAACCGGCTCCCGTATGCGCCGCGAAGCCAACAGTGGCAAACAGGGCGGTCGCACCATGGAAATCCAGCGCCTGATCGGCCGTTCTTTACGTGCCGGCATCGACCTTGAAGCCCTGGGTGAAAACACCATCAGCCTCGACTGTGACGTCATCCAGGCCGATGGCGGCACCCGTACCGCCAGCATTACCGGTGCCTGGGTTGCACTGCATGATGCTATCCAATACATGCATAACAAAAAACTGATCAAAAAGGATCCGCTGCATCACCAGATTGCCTCGGTGTCTGTCGGCATTTTCAACGGCACCCCGGTACTGGACCTGGATTACGCCGAAGATTCCAATGCGGAAACCGATATGAACGTGGTGATGAATAACAACGGCGGTTTTATTGAGGTCCAGGGCACGGCCGAAGGACACCCCTACAGCAAGGATGAATTAAACAGCATGCTGGAACTGGCGGAAAAAGGTATCAATGAATTAATCGCCGCACAGACAGCTGCCATAGCAGGTTAATCCTGGCAGGTACGAATAAATTCACACAAGTATAGTTATTATTACATTTAAGAATATAGAGACCAGAACCATGAACCCCATAAAAAAAATCGTACTCGCCAGCGGCAATGCCGGCAAGGTTCGTGAAATAAACAAACTGTTTGCCGGCACCGGCATTGAGGTTGTACCACAGTCGGAATTCAATGTTCCGGAAATACCTGAAACCGGCACTACCTTTGTGGAAAACGCCATTATCAAGGCGCGCCATGCTGCCGAATGTACTGGCCTGCCTGCCATCTCCGATGATTCCGGCATTGAAGTCGACGCACTCGATGCCCGCCCCGGCGTCTATTCCGCCCGCTATGGCGGTGAAGGCGCCAGCGATGAAGATAACAACAATAAAATGCTGGAAGAACTAAAAGGCGTACCGGAAGAAGAACGCACTGCCCGTTACCAGTGCCTGATCGTGTTTATGCGCTCGCACACCGATCCCGTACCCATCATTACCCAGGGCAGCTGGGAAGGCCGTATCCTGGAAGCGCCCCAGGGTGAAGGCGGCTTTGGCTACGACCCGATCTTTTACGTGCCAACCCATAATTGCTCCGGCGGCGAGTTGCCGCTGGATGTAAAAAACACCCTCAGCCATCGTTCCATTGCCTTAAATGCCATGCTCGATGAATTCAGGAAACATAAATATATTTAAAAACATTAAACACTTTCCACAGGTGCCTGTACTGCTGTCATCCTGAGCAGAGCGGTAGCGTAGCCGAAGGATCTGGTGATGGTCGCGGATTCGGCACAAAAGATCCTTCGATTTCACTGCGTTACGCTCAGGATGACAGCAGCACAAACATCTGTGTTTATCTGCGTTCATCTGTGGAAAAAACCGAATACCAGAACCATGCCCGTACTTCTCTGCCAGCAGATCAAACTCAAACATTTACAGGACCTGCTCTCGCCCTACGGTCTGGGTATTGAGATGGTAGCCGACAACAGCGACATTCCCGGCAGTTTCTGGCAGCCACCGGAAGCCGGTTTGATTGGCGATACACTTTATATCCGCAACGACACCCCGGTGCATTCCGCCCTGCACGAAGCCTGCCATTACATCTGCATGACGCAGGACCGCCGGGCAACCCTGCATACCGATGCCGGTGGCAAGGCCGCCATCGAGGAAGACAGCACCTGCTACCTGCAAATACTGCTGGCCGACCATCTGGCCGAAATGGGACATGAACGCATGTTCAGCGATATGGATGAATGGGGTTATTCCTTTCGCCTGGGATCGGCCCGGGCGTGGTTTGAGGAAGATGCGGAAGATGCATTTAAATGGTTAGTGAGCAATGGATTGATAGACTCAAAAAGCAAACCATCCTGGAAAGTCAGGCAATAATATCAAGGAACCTCTGAACAACACCTGTTCTGTTACAACTGTCATCCTGAACGTTTTTTGTGAAGGATCTTTTTATCCGGCCGCAGACCACCTCGCCCGCAAGATCCTTCCACTCCGCTGCGCTCCGGTCAGGATGACAAAAACCGGAACAGCTGCCATCTACATCCTGTACATAAAAAAGCCCTCCGGGGAGGGCTTAACTTTTATCATTTGTATTATTATTAGAAATAGAAATTCGCCTGCGCACTCAGGATATCAACTGAAGATTTGTATGTACCTTTAAGTGTCGCATTGGAAGATGATGCGCCGCCGTTATTATTGGTGGTTGTATCACTGATAAACAGGTGAGAATAGCCGACATCAAATGACCAGCTGCTTGATGGCGCATAACCGACACCAAGGCTCAACCATTTACGGTCATTACCCGGAATCCTTGCCGATGTGGTTTCCGGCGAACGAATAGGTGTTTCGTCATATGCCAGGCCGCCACGGTATACAAGCTTCTCATCGTGATGATAATTAACACCTACTGAATAACGGTTGGTGTTCTGGTAAGCCAGATCAAGAACCGGTTCCTGGCCGGGTATACCGCCGTCCTGCCTGATAGTAATCGTGCTTAAACTACTCCAGCCGGTCCATGTCCAGTCAATCAGCGCTGTCCATTTTGCATTAACATCGGCAACATAACTGAGGGAGAAAGTTTCGGGCAGATCAGCCGTCGCATCAAGACTGGTATTCTGTAATACATTAAAACCTGAGCCCTGTGTAATACCGTCAGCAAATGGCTGCAACCGTGGGTCGAGGTTATAGGTCGCATTACCGGAAACATCGTGTTTAATTGCCGAGCGGTAGGAAATACCGATACGGCTTTTATCATCGACATCAATCAGGATACCGGCATTCCAGCCATAACCAATGGAATCACCGTCCAGTTTCACATTACTGTCCTGGCTGGCTATACCTAATCCTGTCAGCCCGTTATTCACACAATCCGCACCGCTAAAAGCACCGCCGGAATTTCCTGCCATATTGATACAGGCGCCATACGAGTCAATATTATTGGTCAACTCCAGTTTCATATACTGGATGCTGACACCAAAACCTACAGCTACAGTATCTGTGGCTTTCCATGCAATGGAAGGATTGATGTTTACGCTGGCAATTTCACTTCGCAGGGCATGATAACGGCCGACCCAGCCATCATCGTATTCGGTTGACAGGCCAAACGGTGTATTCACACCAACACCCACATAGATTTCATTCGGCAACTCTGCGGTGTAGTAGAAATTAGGAATGAATGCAGGATCACCTGTATTG
>JAJRTD010000210.1 GCA_024278435.1 Gammaproteobacteria bacterium
CCTGCCAGCATTGACGAACTGGTTCTGCGCAGCCATTATACGGCTGCAGAAGTCGCTTCCATGTTGCTCATACTGGAGCTGGAAGGGATCATCGTATGCCAGGATGGACGATACACATGTGTCCGTTAATCACACATGAAAACACCCGTACCATATTGATTTACAAGTGGTTTTCATAACCCGCTGCAAGTTTTTTTGCAGCATGCACAGGAAATTTAAATGATAGTTAAGCAGTCCGTGGTTGATGTCTTAATGTTCTTGTTTGAGCGTTATCTCGGTGACGACGACGCCAGCGAAACCGCACACGTCACTGACGAACGTGACCGAATCCAGCTTCGCCTGGAAGAAATGGGCTTTCGTAACCACGAAATCAACCAGGCTTTTGACTGGCTGGAAGACCTGGCCGATTTACAGGGCGACAAACCATTTATCCCGGTAAAAGAAAACAGCATTCGCATTTACAGTAATGAAGAGCGCAAGTTGATCGGCCTGGAAAACATCGGCTTTCTGCACTTCCTGGAACAAACCGGCATCCTGACCGCAGTCACCCGCGAACTGATCCTTGACCGCGTTGTCGCACTGGGGCAGCCACTGGATGGCGAACAGCTGAAATGGATTATCATGATTGTTCTACATACCCAGCCCGGCGAAGAGAATGCCTTTGCCCTGATGGAAGACTTTATATTTGATGAGACGGCAGATTATATTCAGTAAGCTGAATATCTACCTGAAAAAACTGTATGAGTAAAAACCTAGTTATCGTAGAGTCGCCTGCAAAAGCGAAAACCATCGAGAAATATCTGGGTAAGGACTTCAAGGTTCTTGCCTCCTACGGCCATGTCCGTGACCTGGTGCCCAAAGAAGGCGCCATTGATACCGAACATGACTTTACGATGAAATACCAGATCATCGAACGCAACGAAAAACACGTCAATAAAATCATCAAGTTCCTGGATAAAGCCGACACACTTTACCTGGCGACTGACCAGGACCGCGAAGGGGAAGCCATTTCATGGCACCTCTATGAACTGTTAAAAGAAAAAGGCCTGCTGGAAAACAAGCAGGTACATCGCGTCGCCTTTAACGAGGTCACCAAACGCGCCATCCAGGAAGCCATTGATAACCCGGGTGAACTGTCCAGTAACCTGATCAACGCACAGCAGACCCGCCGTGCGCTGGACTACCTGGTCGGCTTCAACCTGAGCCCGCTGTTATGGAAGAAAGTGCAGCGCGGTCTTTCCGCCGGTCGCGTCCAAAGCCCGGCCCTGCGTTTGATAGTTGAACGTGAAGAAGCCATTGAAGCCTTTGAGCCCAAGGAATACTGGACCATTGAAGCGGATGTTGCCAAGGACAAGCAGGCATTTTTAAGCAAGCTATACACCTATAAAAACGAAAAAATAAAACAGTTCAGCATTACCAACGGCGATACGGCAACCGCCACCAGGGAAACTTTATTAAAAGAAGCCAATGGCAAACTGACGGTTAACAAGGTTGAGAAAAAGGAAAGAAAGCGCAACCCGTCCGCCCCGTTCACCACTTCGACACTGCAACAGGAAGCGGCAAGAAAACTGCGATTTTCAACACAACGCACCATGCGCACCGCACAGAACCTGTATGAAGGCATCGATATTGGCGGCGAAACCGTCGGCCTGATCACCTATATGCGTACCGATTCGCTGCACCTGGCCGATGAAGCACTGGTTGAAATCCGCGACCTGATTGCCGAGCGTTACGGCAAGAACAATTTACCGGAAGCAGCACGGATATTTAAAAACAAATCAAAAAATGCCCAGGAAGCTCATGAGGCAATCCGACCGACTTCCGTACGCCACGTACCTGAAGAAATCAGGGACCGGCTGAACCCGGACCAGTTCGCCCTGTATGAGCTGATCTGGAAACGCACCATGGCATGCCAGATGATCCACGCCACGCTGAATACCGTCAGCATCGAGCTGGGCTGCGGCGAGGGCAACACCTTCCGCGCCACCGGCTCCACCATCAAGTTCCCCGGCTTTATGTCGGTCTACATGGAAAGCAGCGATGACAGCAAAAGCGATGACAGCACCGAGAAACTGCTGCCGGAACTGAAGGAATGCGAAAAAATTGATTTGCTGGAAATTCGCAACGAACAGCACTTTACCGAACCGCCACCACGGTTCACCGAAGCCAGCCTGGTAAAAACCCTGGAAGAGTATGGCATCGGCCGCCCGTCCACCTACGCCAGCATTATCTCCACCCTGGTCAACCGCGGCTACGTGGAGCTGGAAAGCCGGCGCTTTACACCAACCGACATCGGGCGCATCGTTAACCGCTTCCTCACCGACTATTTCACCAAGTACGTGGATTATGAATTTACCGCGGAACTGGAAGACGAACTGGATAGCATTGCCCGCGGCGAACACGACTGGGTGCCGCTGCTGAAAACATTCTGGACACCGTTTAAGGAAACCGTTGACCACGTGGAAGAAAATGTCAGCCGCGCCGATGTCGCGCAGTCACGGCATATCGGCACCGATGAAAAAACCGGAAAACCGGTGACCGTACGCATGGGCCCCTACGGTCCCTTTGTACAGATCGGCGACAAGGACGATGAAGAAAAACCGCGTTTTGCCAGCCTGCGTCCCGGACAGAAAATGGCAGACATCACCATGGACGATGTTTACTTCCTGCTGCAGCTGCCGCGTGACCTGGGCGAAACCGATGAAGGCGAAGCGCTGTCAACCAACTACGGTCGCTTCGGCCCTTATGTGAAATACGGCAGCAAGTTTGTTTCTATTAACAAGGAATACCAGGACAAGGGCGTCGACCCGTACAACATCAGCCATGAACAGGCGATGGAACTGGTAAAAGCCAAGAAAGAATTTGATGCCAACAAGCACATCAAGGATTTCCCCGGCACCGATATCGAAATACTGAACGGCCGCTGGGGCCCTTATATTACCGATGGCCAGAAAAACGCCAAGATCCCCAAGGACCGTGAGCCGGCTTCACTGACCCAGAAGGAATGTGAGGAACTGCTGGCCGCTGCACCTTTCCGTCGCGGCAAGAAAAAAGCTGTCAAGAAAAAGGCTGCCGCCAAAAAAACCAGTAAGAAAAAAGCTTCTACTAAAAAGAAAACCGTAAAGAAAAAGACCGCAAAGAAAAAAACGGTGAAGAAGAAAGCCGCAAAGAAAAAGGCCGTAAAGAAAAAAACCAGTGATGAGTAAATCATCATGGCCAGTGACTTTTCCATACGCCATGCCGCTTTCATTGTCCGCCAAGGCGGCATAATAGCCTACCCCACCGATACCATTTACGGCCTAGGCTGCGACCCGTACAACCCGGATGCAGTCGAGAAAATCAACCGCATCAAGCAACGCCCGCTCAACAAGCAGTTTATCCTGCTGGCCGCTGATATCCGCCAGCTGGCATCCCTGATCAATATCGATGCCGCGCAACAACAGAAAATCCTGCAGGCCACACAACCGACCAGCTGGGTTGTGCCTGCTGCAAAACGGGCACCGCGCTGGCTGGTTGACCGGCACAACACCTTAACCATCCGCATAACTGCACAAAAAGATGTGAAGCGACTATGCCATACTTTAGGCCATGCCATTATTTCAACCAGCGCCAACCTGTCGGGGAAAACACCGGCAAAAAACAGCCTGCAGCTGCATAAACACTTTCATTTCCAGGTCGATAAAATCATTGTTGCCGACCGGCCGTTAAATGCCAGACCATCAAAAATAATTCGATTGTGCGATAATTACGTCATCAGACAATAAAAACCACGCAGGTGCTCATTTATTCACACGAGGCGTCCACACTCTGCCACCGTTGTGCGAATGAATTCGCACCTACTTTTTTTACCGCCTGCACAGGCTCAATAAAATCCAATAGATACTATGAACACAACAGACCAACCTGATATCGAAGCCGTTAAATCCTATTTGATCGAACTGCAGCAAACCATCTGTAACGCGCTTGCCAGAGAAGACGGCAAGGAAGATTTTATTATCGATGAATGGCAACGGGAAAACGGCCAGGGTGGCGGCATCACCCGCGTCCTGAGTAACGGCGATGTGTTTGAACAGGCGGGCGTAAACTTCTCCCACGTATCAGGCGGCCAGTTACCGGCTTCTGCCACCGCACACCGGCCGGAGCTGGCCGGCAGCGAATTCCAGGCCATGGGGGTATCGCTGGTGATCCATCCCCGTAACCCGAAGATTCCCACCTCTCATGCCAATGTCCGGTTTTTTATCGCCACAAAAGAAAATGAAGACCCGGTATGGTGGTTCGGTGGCGGCTTCGACCTGACACCTTATTACGGTTTTGATGAAGACTGCGTGCACTGGCACAGCGTGGCTAAAAAAGCCTGTCAGCCGTTTACCGAAGGCACTTACGAAAAATATAAAACCTGGTGTGATAACTACTTTTATATCAAACACCGTAGCGAACAGCGCGGTATCGGCGGCCTGTTTTTCGATGACCTGAATGAAGAGGGTTTCAACAAAAGCTTCGCTTTTATGAAAAGCGTCGGCGACCATTATATTGACGGCTATCTGCCGATCGTACAGCGCAGAAAAAATGAAGCCTATACCGAGGCACAACGCGAGTTCCAGCTATACCGCCGCGGCCGTTACGTGGAGTTCAACCTGGTATATGACAGGGGCACGCTGTTCGGCCTGCAGACCGGCGGGCGCACAGAATCCATCTTGATGTCACTTCCACCGGTAGTACATTTTGAATACAACCGGCAGGAGGATCCGGGGTCTGAAGAGGAAAAACTGTATAACTATTATCTTAAGCCTAAAGACTGGGTATGATTCTTTCCGCAAGCGCACAAAAAACAGCACCTGTTATCCCGAAAAAACACACTACAGGCGAAGGATATGAAAACGTACGTGTGGCACAGGATTCTTCGAGTCCCTTGCGACAAATATCAAGCACCGGGATCCGGGCGCCTTTCCGGATCCCGCTGCGGCCTTCCAAACAGAAACCCCTGCGCATACTTAAACCCGGCAGCGACTGCATTGTCGCGCATCTGTGTATCTTCAATGCCTTCAGCAACCATACTGTAACCCAGTCCGGAAATGATTTTACTCAGGCCTGTAATAATAGGCTGCTGCTCCGCATTGCCGAGATCGCGAATCAGACTGATATCAAATTTGACGATATTGACCGGCATACACGACAGATAGCGGATTGAAGAATATCCGCTGCCAAAATCATCCAGTGCAACACGAAAACCTTTCTGACTCAGCTTTTCCAGATTGATGGTCGCCCGCTCCAGCTGGGTGATCAACGCGGTTTCGGTTACCTCGATAACGATATCCTGTACCGCAAGAAAGGTTTCCAGGGGTTCAAACCACGTGTCGACGTCATGGCGGGCAACTGATGCCGCTGACAGGTTAATAGCAACGCCGGTATTGTCGGGCAGCCTGCCTGCTTCAAGGTCAACCGCCACCTGGCGGATAACGGCATGGTCAAGATCCTGCTCAAGATTACGCGCTTCGATAATCGGAAAAATACAGTCAGGATAAATCCATTCATTATCATGATAAATTCGTATCAGTGCCTC
>JAJRTD010000211.1 GCA_024278435.1 Gammaproteobacteria bacterium
CAAAAACCGAAAATACCCGCGACATCTGCAACGGACTGACTTCCGCACTACCCAGCGCCAGTGACAGGTCATGCGGCAACTCATCCGGGTTCAGGCCAAAATTGCGGGCATACTGGGTCACGTGCCCTATGCCGATAGCACGCAGCAACCGTATCGAAACCAGGTTGCGTGATTTATACAGGGCAACGCGCAGGCGGGTCGGGCCGAAGGTCTTGCCACTGTAGTTTTCCGGACGCCATGCGCCTTCCAGCGCCTTGTCTTCAAACACCACCGGGGCATCGTTAATTAAACTTGCCGGAGTATATTTTTTGTCCAGTGCAGCCGCATAAACAATGGGCTTAAAGCCGGAGCCGGCCTGTCTTTTGGCCTGTACCACACGATTAAACTTGCTGTGCTCAAAATCAAAGCCACCGTTCAGCGCCTGGATAGCACCGCTGTTGGGGTTAACCGAAACCAGCGCACCCTGTACTTCAGGAACCTGGGCAAGACTCCAGCCGGTTGCCGCATTATGCGCCAGCCAGACCACATCACCCGGCTTTATCACTTCGGAAACCGTTTTCAGTTCCTTGCCGCTGCGGTTCACACTGATATATTCACGCGCCCACTCAATACCACTCCATGGGATCCTTACCTGGTTGCCGTCTTTCAATAATGCGATTGCCGAACGGTTATCTTCGGGGGGGGCGGCAGCGACGGCCTCGTCCGTCACCGCTGGTGTACTGCCGGAAACCTCATCATTTACCGACAGGATCAACGCCGGCATAAAATGACCGTAATTTTCATCGTCCTTCAGTATTGCCGTCAGATCTGCAGGCTCTTCTGCCTCGTCTTCCGGCCCGCTTGAGTTACCATCGCCAGTTCCGCCCTGCCCGGAGCCTGCCTCGTTATTCAGATCCACATGGCGGATCGGGCCACGGTAACCGTGGCGTTTGTCATAGGCCACCAGGCCATTCCAGAGACTGTCATTCGCCGCCTGTTGCAGACGTTTATTGATCGTTGTATAAACGTTCAAACCGCGCACATAGGCTTCATCACCGAACTGTTTAACAATTTCAGCGCGCGCCATCTCGTTAACATAGGGTGCGTACACGCCCAGGGTACTACGGTGACGTTTTGCTGTTACCGGCGCATTTCGTTGTTCATCATGGGTGGCTGTGTCAATAAAACCCAGCTGATACATACGGTCCAGCACATAATTACGGCGGATGGTGGCACGCTCGGGATTGACAATAGGGTTATAGGTGGAAGGGGCTTTGGGCAGACCGGCAATCATGGCGATCTGTGCCAGCGTTAATTCATCCAGGCTGACGCCATAATAAATCTGTGCCGCAGCTGCCACCCCGTATGAACGGTTACCCAGGTAAATCTTGTTTAAATACAGCTCGAGAATTTTTTCCTTGTTCAGCTCACGCTCGATTTTCAAGGCCAGTAAAATCTCGTTTAATTTTCGTAAATAGGTTTTTTCACTGCTTAAATAGAAGTTTCGCGCCAGCTGCATGGTAATGGTACTACCGCCCTGACCACGCTCACCTGTCATAATCAGGTTAAGTACCGCACGCAGGATGCCCTGGTAATCAACCCCCGGATGTTCAAAGAAGCGGTCATCTTCCGCCGATAAAAATGCCTGCTGCATTAATGCAGGAATTTCATCCAGTTTTTTCGGCGTGCGCCTTTTCTCGCCAAATTCTCCCATTAATGCGCCATCACTGCTATAAATACGGAGTGGAACCTGTAGTTGCACATTACTTAAACCCTCGATTGAGGGTAACTTGGGGTTAAGGTAGAAATAGCCGCCGGCAATAGTTGCAGCAATGAGTAGAGTCATCACCAGGGTGATGATTGCAAATAATTTAAAAATACTTAGAAAGCGCACTGTTCCATTTCCTGCGGCATAGGATTATCAAGACGGCAAAGTATATAGGTTTAATGACAAATTTTCGACATTGTTATAAATCATCTAGTATTTTTCTGCACTTACCGCTAATATTTAATGCAAAAATTATAATATATTCTATAACTACCTTTAAAATATATATAAAAAGGGGAACAGGGTGGGTCTGCTAAAACGCAAAAAACCGGCCATTTTAGGCCTGGATATCAGCTCGACGTCGGTAAAATTACTCGAGCTAGCCCAGGAAGGTGATAAATACCGGGTGCAAAGTCTCGCTGTTGAGCCTTTGCCGGCAAACGCCGTGGTTGATAAAAACATCCAGGACGTGGAAGCCGTTGGTAACACCATTCAAAAAGCGGTTAAACGCTCCGGCACAAAAACCAAAAACGCTGCCGTCGCAGTGGCCGGCTCATCTGTTATTACCAAGATCATCACCATGCCTACCGGGATGAGCGATGACGAACTGGAAACCCAGATTGAAATGGAAGCCGACCAGTATATCCCCTACCCGCTGGAAGAAATCAATCTTGATTTTGAAGTGCTGGGTGAAACGGAAAACAACCCGGAAACGGTTGATGTACTGCTCGCCGCCTCGCGGAGTGAAAATATCGAATTACGCTCTGCGGCACTGGCCCTTGGCGGTCTTACCCCGAAAATAGTCGACGTAGAAGCCTATACCATTGAAAACTCGTCAAAACTGATTGCCCACCAGATGGAAGAAAACGGCGAAGACAGG
>JAJRTD010000212.1 GCA_024278435.1 Gammaproteobacteria bacterium
CCAGATCCACAGCCATAACTATTTATATGTAAATACCCAAACCGCCAAAGCCGCCGATATCGGTGACGGTCAGTGGATGTGGGTGGAATCCATGCACGGCAAGGTGCGCTGCATGTGCCGCCACTCGGAAGCCGTTGAACCAGGCACGGTCTGGACCTGGAATGCCATCGGCAAGGCCAGCGGCACCTGGGGTTTAAAGAAAGAGGCCAATGAATCCAGAAAAGGCTTTTTATTAAACCACCTTATCAGCGAGGAGCTGCCTCCCAGCGAAGCCGGTGAACACCTTTCCAATTCTGACCCGGTCACCGGCCAGGCCGGATGGTATGACGTTCGGGTAAAAATATATCCGGCCGGCGCCGATGAACCAAAGGAAACCTCGCCCCAGTTTAAAACGGTTGCCATTGCTCCGGGCACCAAACCGGCCCGTGGCCACTGGCTGAAATACTTCGCCGGCGGCCGCTATAAAAAACAGGGTTAACAGGATTATTCAGGAAAAACTATGACTCAACTTGCTTTAGTTATCGATTTAAATGTGTGCGTCGGCTGTCATGCCTGCGTTACCAGTTGTAAGGAGTGGAACACTTCCGGTCCGGCCGGTTTTATGTCCGACTACAACCCTTACGACAAAGACCCGACCGGTACTTTTTTTAACCGGGTACAGACTTTTGAAATCGGTGAATTTCCCAATACCCAGACCGTGCACTTTCCAAAAAGCTGTTTGCATTGTGAAGAGCCGCCCTGTGTTCCGGTGTGTCCGACCGGCGCCAGTTACAAACGGGAAGAGGATGGTATTGTGCTGGTGGATTACGACAAGTGCATAGGCTGTAAATACTGCACCTGGGCCTGCCCTTACGGCGCCCGTGAACTGGATGAAAACCAGAAGGTGATGAAAAAATGCACCCTTTGTGTGGACCGCATTTATGATGAAAGCCTGCCCGAGTCGGAACGCAAGCCGGCCTGTGTACTGGCCTGTCCGACCAGTGCACGCCTGTTCGGTGACGTTAATGACCCCGATTCAACCGTATCTGAACAGATTCGCGATAACGGTGGTTACCAGTTAATGCCGGAGTGGGGCACCAAGCCGGCAAACCATTATCTACCACGACGCAAAACCAATATCACGATTCACCGTGACGAGCTTACCCGTGTGGACAATCCGCTTAACAAGGAACGACAGTTACCAATGCCGGGTGATGATGAGCAGACATTAGACGATATTATGAGTTGGTAATACCGGCTGCGAATATATTTGCAGCCCACTTTAAAGATTAAAGAGAGAATACTATGCATCCCGCTTTTTCCGTTATTTTTCTAACCACCTTAATCGGTGTTGGCCAGGGCCTGTTTCTGGCCCTGTATACCGGCCAGCTTTATTCAGTCATCAAGGTGCTGCCGGTTCAGGACTCGCCAACATTTTATGGTGTTGGCAGCTTTCTTGCGCTGGGCTTCCTTGCCGCCGGCCTTATCGCCTCGGTTTTTCACCTGGGCCGTCCCGAACGCGCCTGGCGCTCGGCAGCAAAATGGAAAACCTCCTGGCTGTCCCGTGAGGTTATCGTGCTGCCGGCTTTTATGGCAACAACCCTGTTTTATGCCATGATTCATTTATCCGGCTGGAACCCGGTGTTATTTTCACTGACGGAAAATATTATTGTCGACCTGTCTTTATTTGTCGGCGCCATTAATACCATACTGGCTTTTTCCCTGTTTATCTGTACCGGCATGATTTACGCCAGTATTAAATTTTTACAGGAATGGGCAACACCGCTGACGGTTATCAATTACACCTTGCTGGGCATGGCGTCCGGTTTTGCCCTGAGCACAGTGTTTGCCGCCTATGTTGAATCAAACCTGGTACAGTTTTATGCTGGCTGGACGATCATCCTCACCGTGTTTGCTTTTATTACCCGCAGTGCATCGTTAATCCGCAATACTAAAATAAAATACAAATCCAGCCTGAGTTCCGCCATTGGTATCCGCCATACTAAAATCCAGCAAAAAGCCATGGGCGCAATGGGCGGCACCTTTAACACCCGTGAATATTTTCACGGTGCCAAACCGGTTTTCTTTAAAAACATCAAGTGGGTTTTTCTGGTAATGGTATTTGTTGTGCCGGTGGTATTGCTTTCAGCCGCCATGAGCAATGGCCTGTTTGATCTTTTTGCACTGGCCTTCCTTATCCAGTATGCCGGCTTGATTGCCGAGCGCTGGTTCTTTTTTGCCCAGGCCAATCATCCACAGAACCTGTATTACCAGACTATTTAAATAGCTTGTTCACCACAGAGGCACAGAGGACACAGAGAAAAACTTTCTTTTGTTTTTAACGCGCCTTCGGCGCAGTTAAAAAAACAAAAAACTCTGTGACCCCTGTGCCTCTGTGGTGAACAAGTTATTTAAATAGTCTGGTAATACAGGTTCTGCGGATGATTGGCCTGGGCAAAAAAGAACCAGCGCTCGGCAATCAAGCCGGCATACTGTATAAGGAAGGCCAGTGCAAAAAGATCAAACAGGCCATTGCTCATGGCGGCTGAAAGCAATACTACCGGCACAACA
>JAJRTD010000213.1 GCA_024278435.1 Gammaproteobacteria bacterium
GCCAGTATCGGTATTGCACTGTATCCTGATCACGGCGACAGAAGCAATACCCTGATGCAGTATGCGGATGTTGCCATGTACCAGGCAAAAAATTCGCAGTCAGGTTATGCCATCTATGATCCCGAGCAGAACACGCACAGCATACGCCGCCTGCGCCTGATGAATGACCTGCGTGATGCTGTGGAAAAAAACCAGATAGCGGTTTACTACCAGCCGCTGATAGAAGCGTCCAGCAATCAGGTGGTCAGCGTGGAAGCGCTGGCGCGCTGGCAACACCCGGAACTCGGTAATATAAGCCCCTCAGAATTCATCCCCATGGCAGAACAGATGGGCGTTATCCGCTTATTGACCATACAGATGCTTAAACAGGCGCTCAAGGACAGTGGCAACTGGAACCAACAGGGATATCACTTAAAGTTAAATATAAATATTTCGACATACTGCCTGCAGGATTTGTCACTGACTGAAAAAATAAGTTCTGTATTGCACAACAATGGTGTCGATGCCGGCAATGTCGAACTTGAAATCACCGAAAGCGCCCTGATGTACGACTTAAGGCGTGCCGGAAAAATACTGGAACAGCTGAAGGCTATCGGTGTGAAACTCGCCATTGATGATTTCGGCACCGGCTTTTCCTCGTTAAATTATCTCAAAAAGCTGCCGGTTGATACTTTAAAAATCGACAAGTCCTTTATTGCGGACATGTGTAACAATCCGGATGACCGGGCCATTGTTAAAACCGTTATTGAGCTGGGGCACAATCTTGGCTACAGCGTTGTTGCCGAAGGCATTGAAAACCGGCAGACATTTGCCGAGCTGAAACAGCTGAACATTGACACCGTACAGGGTTACCTTTTCAGCGAAGCATTATCCGCCAATGATTTTTTCAGTTGGTTATGTAAACACAAACAACAGCCTGCCAGAAAAACAGCAGGCTGAACCAGGCTGGCAGTTAACAACCGGCTGTAGAACCTAAGACAGACCCTCCAGTGCCAGCAGGAGGCGCTTTATTTCCAGCAGGCCACCCGACCTCGCCCCGTCATAACCACCGATACCGTTAGCCGCTACCACACGGTGGCAGGGAATAATAAGCGGCAGCGGATTGCGGCGGCAGGCATTACCAACGGCACGCGCAGAGGTATTGAGCTGTTTTGCAATTTCACCATAGGTTCTTGTTTCACCGTAGGGGATAGCCTGCAACACCGATAAAACCCGGCTCTGGAAATCGCTTGTATCCAGTTCAAAATCGACAGTAATTTCCCTGGCGCCTGAACCCGGGCTGAGATAGTGCTCGATTTTGTTTTTTATAGCCGTGGCCTGTTCACTGCTTGCTGCTTTATTTTGTCCGGCGCTCAGATAATCGACTTTAATCAAACGCCCGTCCCTCAGCTGCAAACCGATAGTCGCTATCTCCGTCGTGAAAATAGCCGCATACTGCTGCCTGCCTGATTTCATCATTTACCCGTTGCCAGCGGCTTTTTGCGAGACGCACTTTTTAACAGCCGTATTTTCTGCAGGTTCTGATTGATTAGCGCCTTGCGTGAGTCACTGGCCGTAATCAGCAGCAGGTCGCTATAGACTTTTTCAGCATCATCATAAATTTCTGCCAGGGTCAGAGCGCCGGCAGCCTTGAACCGTGCAGACTGCGCCCATAAGTCATGCTCTTCACCCTTGACGGCACGCGCCGACTCAAGATAAAACAATGCGGCCCGGTCATATTTTTTTAGTGAGAAATAGGACTCCGCCTTCCAGAAATAGATTTCTCTTTTCAGTTTTTCATCAAGCGACACCAGTGAAATCAGATCGAATAACTGGATGGCCTGTTGATGTTGCTGCACCGTCTGGAAATCAAATACCACCTGGATATAACGATCCAGCTCGGCATGAGTGATGCTCTTTTTCTCGGCAAAGGTTCTGCGTATCAGGTTTTCACTCTGCTGATATTCACCCTGCAGGATCAGTACGCGTGCCTTGCGCATGCGCCAGTCGAACAGCGTTTTCCCTTGCGGCGGCTGCTTAAGGCTTGCCATTATCGTTGATGCCTCGTAATAATCCCCTTCCGCCAGGGCATAGTCGACAAGCC
The DNA here is from genome assembly GCA_024278435.1 of Gammaproteobacteria bacterium. Lineage (GTDB taxonomy): Bacteria > Pseudomonadota > Gammaproteobacteria > SZUA-229 > SZUA-229. Next base: position 2,084 of record JAJRTD010000213.1, read on the forward strand.
GGTAGCGCACTTCGTCGGGCAACACTTTCACATCAGCAAACTTACTGCCATGCAGGTAGAGCTGGTTAATCAGTTCAAGGCCGTTTTTGCGTAATTCAAGAATCTCCACGATGGTCTGGTGCTGTTGCTGACGGGTTGAAAAGTCGTCGCTATGTAAAACCAGGGCGGCATTCAGGGCCAGGGCCTGTTCAGGTGCTTTTTTAACAAGCTGATCAGACAGTTTCTTCCATTCGTCATCATGGCCGAACAGCAGGCCATTATCGTTGGCTATTGTCATACCCAGCTGTCTGTACAGTTCCCATAAATCGTCGGCTGTCACCTGGTAACGCTCATCAAATACCGGGTAGTCAATGCCCAGCGACAGTATGGCTTCAAGGTTCAGGATCTGTGACGGCACATCATTGCGTACCTGTGAGGCCAGGTAGGCCACATAAGAATATGCCCAGCGCGCCACTCGCGACAGCAGCTGGCCATCAAGCTGATCGCGCATCTGCCGGTTAATTTCGTCGGCTGTCTGCGGATCACTTTGCAGTTTTGCAATCAGGAACAGGGCTTTGGCCTCATCCGTTTCAATCTGCTGCAACAGTTTCATTGCCTGTTGCGGGCGTCCGGTTCTTAGCAGAACCTGGGCCTGTAACATCAGCCAGTTAACATCCTGCTGATCGGTCTTATAGTCATGGCCATATTTGACCAGCGCCTTCCTGGCATCATCATCACGCTGCATCTGCAAATAGGCACGGATTACCAGCTGCCGCCAGACAGCAGCCAGTGATGGTTTTCGATACTCGGGGCTGGTACTCCACAGTAAGTGCTGTAACTGGTTCAACGCCAGCTCACTTTGTTTTAACTGCAGCCTTGCCATTACCTGCTGGCTTTCAAACCATAAACGGATTTTCTGCGTAATCTGTCTATCCGGAACAGCGGTATCAAACAGCCACTGGGTACGACCAATAACCTGCTGCCACTGCTCCAGTGCTGCCAGCAACAGGATTCTTTTATATTCAAAAGCGTACCAGTCAGGGGTAAAAGGCTGGCGTTTTTTCTGCTCGTCTTCCAGCAGGCTGAGGGCAAGTGCCGGCACGCCAAGTTCGATCAGCTGGTTCATCTGCTCCAGGGACTGGAAAGTGACAGACTGTTTACGTTCCGCCGCCTTATTCTGAGTTGCTTTGCGGGTTGCGGTTTCCCGGGGCGGGGATTTTGGGGCGACAGATTTCGACGATACGGCTTGCTGGCCTCCTGTTTTATGAGGAGCCGGGCTCTGTAAAGCTGTTTTCTGGGCAGGCGCTTGCCGGGTTTCGTTGCCTTGTTCTGCCTGGCTGTTACTGCAAAAAACCAGGGTCAGGAAAACAGAAAATAAAATACGCATCAAAAAGCTGCCTGTAATGATATGTTCAGCTTTATTGTATCAGTCCGGGCTAAAACCATACACTCAAAAAAATTATATTCACCACAGAGACACAGAGGGCACAGAGTTTTACCTTGTTAACCGCGCCTGCGGCGCGGTTAACAATAAAGCGGTTTTCTCTGTGTCCTCTGTGTCTCTGTGGTGAATATAATTTTTTTGAGTGTATGGTTTTAGCCCGGACTGATACAATAAAGCTGAACATATCATTA
>JAJRTD010000214.1 GCA_024278435.1 Gammaproteobacteria bacterium
CTGACTGAGCCCAAGAATGCCTTGACCAAGCAGTATTCCAAAATGATTGAAATGGAAGGCAGTGAGCTTGAGTTACGCGAAGAAGCCCTGCATGCCATTGCCAAAAAAGCCATGGAGCGCAAGACCGGCGCCCGTGGTCTGCGTACCATCCTTGAAAATATTTTACTGGACACCATGTATGAACTGCCTTCACTGGAAGGTGTGTCCAGAGTGGTCATTGATGAAGCGGTTGTTGAAGGCAGCAACCAGCCCTATCTGGTTTATGAAGGTGGTGGTGAACCGCAGAAAATTACACAGGAAAACCATTAAGCAAAACCACCCTGAATATAATCTCTACTGAAACAAGGGCTTGCACTAAATACAGGGTTTTTTACTGTCATCGCCCTTGAAAAGCTTTGCGTTTGTCTACACTTAACTATAACGATTAAAAAATAGAGGTAGCCATGGCTAGCACAAAAGACCAAGAAGCAAACATTTCGCAATCTGTTGAAGTTCCCGTTTTACCGTTGCGTGATGTAGTGGTATACCCACATATGGTCATCCCTCTGTTTGTCGGCCGTGAAAAATCCATACAGGCACTTGACGCTGCAATGCAGGATAACAAGCAGATACTGCTGGTTGCCCAGAAAAGCGCCGACATTGATGACCCTTCCGTTGACGACGTCCATGAAATCGGCACCCTCGCGACCATTCTGCAGCTGTTAAAACTGCCTGACGGCACCATCAAGGTGCTGGTGGAAGGTTCCCAGCGTGCGCACATCGAAGGCATGAAAGAAAGTGGTGACTTCTTCGTTGCCGGTTACCGGCTGATGGAAGACGAGCTTTCCGCTGAAGACCAGGAACTGGAAATCCTGTCACGTTCAACACTGAGCGTGTTCGATCAATATGTAAAACTCAATAAAAAAGTACCGGCTGAAATCCTGACTTCACTGGCCGGTATTGATGAGCCATCACGGCTTTCCGATACCATTGCTGCTCACATGTCGTTGAAACTGGACGAAAAGCAGAAAATTCTTGAAATCGCCAATGTCCATGCCCGTCTTGAGTACATCATGAAACTGATCGATGGCGAGATCGACATGCTGCAGATCGAGAAACGTATCCGCGGTCGCGTCAAGCAGCAGATGGAAAAAAGCCAGCGTGAGTATTATCTGAATGAGCAAATGAAAGCCATTCAGAAAGAGCTGGGTGACATGGAGGACACGCCAAACGAAATTGAAGAGCTGGAACAGCGTATCGAAAAATCCGGCATGAGTAAGGAAGCACGCAAGAAAGCCGAAAACGAGCTAGGCAAGCTCAAGATGATGTCGCCGATGTCAGCCGAAGCCACCGTGGTGCGTAACTACATTGACTGGCTGGTTGACTGTCCATGGAAGAAAAAATCAAAAATCCGCCACGATCTGGCGGCTGCTGAAAAAGTCCTTAATGATGACCATTACGGACTGGACAAGGTCAAGGAACGTATTCTGGAATACCTTGCCGTACAGCAGCGTGTAAAAAAATTAAAAGGACCGATTCTGTGCCTGGTGGGACCACCGGGTGTCGGTAAGACCTCGCTGGGTCGTTCCATTGCCCGTGCCACCAACCGCAAGTACACACGTATGGCGCTGGGTGGCGTGCGCGACGAATCTGAAATTCGTGGTCACCGTCGTACCTATATCGGTTCATTACCCGGAAAAATCATTCAGAATCTGAGTAAGGTTGGAACCCGTAATCCACTGTTCCTGCTTGATGAAATTGACAAGATGGCCGCTGATTTCCGTGGTGACCCGGCTTCTGCACTGCTGGAAGTGCTTGACCCGGAGCAGAACCATACTTTCTCGGATCATTATCTGGAGGTCGATTTTGACCTGTCTGATGTCATGTTTGTTGCCACGGCAAACAGCATGAATATTCCCGGCCCGTTACTGGATCGCATGGAAGTGATTCGCATTCCGGGTTATACCGAAGATGAAAAAGTCGAGATTGCGAAAAACTACCTGTTACCGAAACAGAAGAAAAACAATGGCCTGAAAGAAGGTGAACTGCATGTCAGTGATTCGGCGCTGCATGATATTGTGCGTTATTACACCCGGGAAGCCGGTGTTCGCAGTATCGAGCGCGAAATCGCAAAAATTTGCCGTAAAGTTGTTAAGGAAGTTGTTCTTAACAAGAAAGGTGCGGACAGTGTTACCAAAGTTACCGCCAAGAACCTGGACAAATACCTGGGTGTCAGACGCTTCCGCTACGGTATGGCCGAAGACAATGACCAGATCGGACAGGTTAACGGTCTGGCGTGGACCGAGGTTGGTGGCGAGCTGCTGACCATTGAGTCTGCGGTAATGGCAGGCAAGGGCAAGCTGACCTATACCGGCCAGTTGGGTGATGTGATGCAGGAATCCATTCAGGCGGCTATGACGGTTATACGCAGCCGTGCAGCCACTCTGGGGCTGAAACCAGACTTCCAGGAAAAAATTGATATTCATGTTCATGTGCCGGAAGGTGCTACACCGAAAGACGGCCCCAGTGCCGGTGTCGGTATGTGTACCGCACTGGCTTCGTCCATTACTAAAAAACCGGTTAATGCCAATGTTGCCATGACCGGTGAAATCACTTTACGTGGTGAAGTGCTGCCGATTGGCGGTTTAAAGGAAAAATTACTGGCGGCGCATCGGGCAGGAATTAAAACTGTATTGATCCCACATGAGAATGAAAAAGACCTTGTGGAAATACCGAAAAACATTTTAAGCAAGATGGATGTCAAACCGGTACGCTGGATTGATGAAGTGCTGGAGCTGGCATTAACCGAAATGCCGGAGCCGTTAAAAGATGCTGATCCGGTTGCCGGTGGCAGTGCAAAAAAGCCGGCGTCGGCATCAAAAAGCAAAAAATCTGAAAGGACATTAAGACACTAAATCAATTAAGTATTTTATAATTTTATAAAACAGCAAATGTATTTTTTGATGCATTTGCTTTTTTATGTGTAAAAAAGCTTGAAATAGCAGTGTTTTTGCAGATTTTACATTGACAGCTACGGTAACTCACTGTATAAATCCCGCTTAGCAAAACTTTGGTTTTCGCCGTAAATTTGGCGTCTAGAATCAATACGAAAATTAGAATAAAAATTCTTATTAGTTGTCTTTCAAAAATCACCTAATCATGGGAATAATCAATGAATAAAACAGAACTTACAGATGCTGTTGCAGAGTCAACAGGTTTAACAAAAGCAGACGCCGCACGCGCAGTTGATGCCGTACTGGGCACAATTACCGATACCCTGGCAAAGGGTGAGCAGGTTGGTGTTGTTGGTTTTGGTACCTTCCTGGTTCGCGACAGAGCAGCAAGAACAGGTCGTAATCCACAGACTGGTGCAGAGATTCAGATCGCTGCTGCAAAAGTTCCTGCATTTAAGCCTGGTAAAGCGTTAAAGGATGCAGTAAACTAGCGCGCCTTCCGCAAGGGAGCCAAGTCATGGGTGCTTAGCTCAGCTGGTAGAGCGTCGCCCTTACAAGGCGAATGTCGGGGGTTCGACTCCCTCAGCACCCACCAAG
>JAJRTD010000215.1 GCA_024278435.1 Gammaproteobacteria bacterium
AGGATCTTAAGCCACTGAGCAATCCAATTACTTACGGAGCAAAAGATTCTTCGCTGCGCTCTGAATGACACTTATTAAGAGTATCCCTGGATAAATTCATCACGCCATTACAGGCAGTGTCGCTGTAATGCCAGAAAGGTACAGGAAATTTCTGTGCCTTTTTTGTTATCAACTGTTTATTTTTTTCAGCAAGACATAAACCGCACCACTGCCGCCATCCTTCGGCAGAGCGGTATGGAAGGCCAGTACATTATCAACCGCGCGTAACCAGCGGTTTACCATGGGCTTGATAACGGGCTTGTCCCGGGAGCGAAAGCCCTTGCCGTGGATGATAATGGCATGGCGAACGCCGGCGGCTTCGCATTCCCCCAGAAATTCGAGTAGTTCAACCCTGGCCTGATCCACGGTCAGGCCATGCAGGTCCAGTTCGTGCTGTACCGGGTGTTTTCCCTGGCGCAGTTTTTTCAGTACGTTGTGCTGCAGACCGCTACGGGCAAAGCTCAGGACATCCGGGCAGTCATCAACCATTTCAGCCAGGGAGAATACGTCATCGATAGCAAAACTGTAGTCTTCAGATTCGCTGTGGCGCGGTGCTTTTACCGGCTTTTTCGCCAGCTTGACCTTATTGACCGGTTTCAGGGGAGTGACGCCATGCATTTCATCTAAAAACAGGGATTCATCCTCATTTTTTGTTGATTCATCGCTCATCAATGCCCCCTGATACGGTATAGTTAGGTTTTAATTGTAACGTATTATTTGTAGTATCTCCTGTGCATATATTAGTATCAAATGATGACGGCTACCGGGCGCCGGGCATATCTACGCTGGCAGACGCATTGTCAAAAGAACACACGGTTTCTATTGTCGCGCCGGAGCGTAACTGCAGCGGCGCCAGTAACTCGCTGACCCTGGAACGCGGTTTGCGGGTTTGCCGGGTTGCCGACAATTCCTATTTTGTTGACGGTACGCCCACCGATACGGTACATCTGGCGATTACCGGTTTGTTAAAGGATGAGCCTGATATTGTGATTTCCGGCATCAATGCCGGCGCCAATATGGGTGATGATGTGCTGTATTCGGGAACGGTTGCCGCGGCAATGGAGGGGCGCCACCTGGGGTTGCCGGCAATCGCGGTATCGATTAACTCCTACATTCCCGAGCATTTTGCAACGGCCGCCAGGGCCGTGGTACAGCTACTGGCGAACCTGGACCGGGCTTCGTTTGCAGCGAATACCATTTTGAATATCAATGTGCCGGATATCCCCTGGTCTGAGATCAGGGGCTTCAGGGCGACCCGCCTGGGTAACCGGCACAAGTCGGAAGGTGTCATTATCCAGAAAGACCCGCGTGGTGAGCCGATGTACTGGGTCGGGCCGCCGGGTGCGGCGCAGGATGCCGGTGAAGGCACGGATTTTTATGCGGTGCTGAACAACTATGTTTCAATCACACCGCTGCAGATTGATTTGACCCGATATGATAGCCTTGCGGAAATAGAAAACTGGCTTGCGGCCAGCGGATGATCAATCACAATATAAACCAGAATAATCGCAGTAGCAGAATAGTAGTAGATGATTAGTAACGACATACAGGGTATCGGCATGACCTCGCAACGCACCCGCGATCGGTTGATCGAGCGCTTGCGTGAGAAAGGGATTAAAAACCAGCGGGTGCTGGAAGTGATGCGCACCACGCCACGTCATATCTTCGTTGACGAGGCCATGGCGCACCGTGCCTATGAGGATACCGCGCTGCCGATCGGCCACGGCCAGACCATTTCACAGCCCTACATCGTTGCCCGCATGACCGAAGTGCTGCTTGAAGGCGGCACGCCGGACGTGGTGCTGGAAGTCGGCACCGGTTCAGGCTACCAGTCGGCTATCCTGTCCCGGCTGGTACCCAAGGTTTACACCGTTGAGCGCATCAGCGCCCTGTTACAGAAGGCCAGGGAGGCGCACCGCAAGATGGGACTGATGAATGTGTTTTCCAAGCACAGTGATGGCTCCTGGGGCTGGAAGCCGAACGCGCCGTATGATGCCATTATCGTGACCGCCGCGCCGGAGTCGGTGCCGCCGGAACTTCTCGAACAGCTGGCTGTCGGAGGTCGAATGGTTATTCCCGTAGGTAGCCGTGGCGGGGTGCAGCAACTGAAGCTGTATACGCGTACACCGGACAATATTGAAGAAACCACCCTGGAACTGGTGTCCTTTGTTCCATTACTTGATGGAGCAATACGTTAATGCTGTTTGCCGGTATATATAACAAGATGATGGGCTGGGCGGCGCATCCCCATGCGGAACGCTACCTGGTTGGCGTCAGTGTTTTCGAATCGATTTTCTTCCCGGTGCCGACAGCGCTGATGGTGGCACCGATGGCCATGGCCCGCCCCGAGCGGGCTGTGCGTATTGCCCTGATTGCAACCACCATGTCGGTGCTGGGCGGTGTGGTGGGTTATTACCTGGGCTATTTTGCCATTCATCTCATTGAACCGCTCATCGAGGACATCGGTTACTGGGACAAATACATGACGGCGCAGCAGTGGTTTGCTGAATGGGGTTTCTGGGCAGTGGTGGTGGCCGGTTTTTCACCCATCCCGTTCAAGCTGTTCACCCTGTCTGCCGGTGCCCTGCAGATGGCCCTGATGCCGTTTATACTTGCGGCCCTGGTTGGCCGGGCGGCGCATTTCTTCCTGGTTTCGCTGGCCATGGCGTGGGCCGGTCCGAAGATGGAGCCGATGGTAAGAAAGTATATTGAATGGCTGGGCTGGCTGACCGTTGTACTGGTCGCCTTACTGATTTATTTCCACTAATTTCTTTTACTAAAAGAAAATGATGCTCCGACAGTGTTGTTTTATCCTGACAACGTTGCTATTTACCATTGTGTTGCCTGCCTGCTCGGGCAACGGTACAAAGTGGAACCCGGATGACTATACGGTCAAATCCGGTGATACCGTGTATTCTATCGCCTGGCGTTATGAACTGGATCCCGATGAATTTGCCGACTGGAACAATCTCGGCTCATCCGGCCTGATCAAACCCGGTCAACGGCTGCATACCCGCAAACCGGCAAATTACAATGCTGCAAAAAGCCGGGCAGGAGAAATTGCCTATGCCCCGGCAGCAATCGAAAGCGAGCGCTCGCCCGAACCGGTGAAGCTGCCGGCGCACTCAACACGGACGAGCAGTAGCTCAAACGCAAATAAAACCCCGGGCACAACCCGGCAGACAAAGATACGGGCGCGAAAAGGCGATACCCTGTATGCGATTTCGCGCCGTACCGGTGTCAATGTGCAAACCCTTGCGCAGTTAAACCAGCTGAAAAAACCGTATACCATTCAACCGGGACAGACCATTTTCCTCAAGCCGCTGAATACTGCTGGCCATAAGCCGGGTCATAAAACAGCTCATCAGTCAGCCAGTAAAACATCCACGGCTGCCAAGCACCCGAAAACAGGCAGCCGTTCTGCACAAACAAAATCGCAGTCATACAAGTGGCCGAAGAGTGTTCGCTGGCAGAAGCCTGCCAGTGGCAAGGTGATTAAAAAATTCAACCGCCGGCGTAATGATTCCAAGGGTATTGATATTGCCGGTAAAGAAGGCGATGCCATTGTTGCTGCTGCCGGCGGCAAGGTCGTTTACAGTGGAGACGGCCTTATCAGTTACGGTAACCTGGTTATTATCAAACACAACAAAACCTATTTAAGTGCCTATGCCTATAACCGCCGCTTGCTGGTAAAAGAAGGGGATGTTGTTAAAGCCGGGCAGAAAATTGCAGAGATGGGGCATAAGGATAAACAAAGTACCCGCCTGCATTTTGAAATCAGGAAAAACGGTAAACCGGTAGACCCGTTAAAATATCTGCCCTGGTAAAGTGATTAATCAGTGTTGTTGCCGTTGATTTAAATACGGCCGGTTTTTATCACCTCTTTAAATGACAGCTTTCAGGTAAATCCTTAAAAAGTTATCCAATAAGTCATGTTTTCTATTCTGCCGGACTATCCATAGTGAATATATGGTCTTGTGGGTGGTTTTCGACAAAACCACAATATACTGTGGTTTGCGTGATGAACATAAATTAAATTCTAGTTTTTTTTAATAAATGCTTGCCAATTATTGAGAATTGATGATATAAGATTTCTAACGTAAGGGCTAACGTTAGAAAAATCTTGTAAGTGTATGGAATTTAAGGGCAAGTGACTGCTGCCGCTTACATAATAAATGCATAAAAAAAATAACTATAAAACACATTTTGGGGTGGGGTACAATCATGACAGAAGCAATAGCTGAATCGAAAGCTAAAGAAGAGTTAGAGACTGGTGTCTTAATGATGCAAGATATTGATGACGTTGAGCACGATGACGATGATCACGTATCAGAACCGGCAGTAAAAGCAAAATCAACCAAACGTGTAAAAGCAGACGTTGATCCTGATGCAAAAGTAAATCGCAAAGAGCTTGATGCAACGCGCCTGTATTTGCGTGAAATAGAAGGTTCACCTTTGTTAACCGCAGAGGAAGAAGTTTTCTATTCCCGTAAAGCCCTGAAGGGTGATATGGATTCGCGTAAAAAAATGATCGAATGTAATCTTCGCCTGGTGGTAAAGATTTCCCGTCGTTATATGAACCGTGGGCTGGCCCTGCTTGACCTGATTGAAGAAGGCAACCTGGGTCTTATCCGTGCTGTTGAAAAATTTGATCCGGAAAAAGGATTCCGTTTTTCTACCTACGCCACCTGGTGGATACGTCAGACCATTGAACGTGCGCTGATGAACCAGACCCGTACTATTCGTCTGCCCATCCATGTAATCAAAGAATTAAACGTCTACCTGCGTGCTGCCCGTGAACTTGAACAGACCATGGACACCGAACCGACCGCAGAAGATATTGCCAAAATGCTCAACAAGCCGGTCGCCGGCGTTGAGAAAATGCTCGGTCTGCGTGACCGCGTTACCTCTGTTGATGTTCCTGTCGGTAAAGAAAATGACCGTCCGCTGCTGGAAATCGTGGCTGATGAACGTGTTCCTGCACCACCGGAAATGCTGCAGAATGAAGATGTAATGGCTAACCTGGGTGTCTGGCTGGATCAGCTGGATGAAAAACAGCGTGAAGTTCTGGTTCGCCGTTTCGGTTTGAATAACCATGAACGCACCACACTGGAAGATGTCGGCAAGGAACTGGGTGTGACCCGCGAACGTGTTCGCCAGATCCAGATGGATGCGCTGAAACAGTTACGCAAGATCCTGGAAAACCAGGGCTTTACCGAAGAGTTATTATTCCACGAATAAGAATAAGCCGGCCTGATTCAGGCTGTCTGGTTGTGTTTTAAGCAGGTACCTTGTGTACCTGCTTTTTTATTGCCCGGCCAAAAAAATATTTCACCACAAAGACATGGAGTTTGAAATTCCTGGCTGCAGGTCAGGGTCGACAGGTTTAACTATCAACTGTTTATTCGATAATCAGGCCGGCCACCACATTACGGCCTTCGCTCATCAGCACGTTATAGGTGCGACAGGCGGCGCCGGTATCCATAAAATCCACGCCAATGCCATGGCGGATAATGCCGGAATAAATTTCAACTTCGGGAAATACCAGCCGCTTGCCGGTACCGATAAGGATCAGCTCCGGTTCCATCTCCAGTAACTGCTCAATGTGTTGTGCCTGCAGCTGGACAATGTCGGCAATCCCCCAGTTCTCCCTCAGCCGGGTGTTGTTCAGAACCAGACTCTGGTGGAACGGTTTTTCATTGATGGTTATGCTGGCCTCGTCATAGGCGGTGATTACATAACCCTCGTTCTGGTAATCCTGGGCAAATTTCATAGTGATTTATTGATAGTATTCAGTGAATTCTATATTACACGTTATCTGGCGAATGCAGTAGAATAAGCGCCTTTGAAAAATCTAACCTGTTTGTGGAGAGAGTCTTGGACGCAGTTAAAGTTGGTTTATTGGGCCTGGGTACAGTCGGTGGCGGAACCGCCACGGTATTAATCAGAAATGCTGATGAGATTAAAGCGCGGCTGGGGCGGGGTATTGAGATCTGCCATGTTGCCGGTCTTGATATTGCTTCACAGACCATCGTTGACCCGGCCACGACTAAATTAACCGAAGACGCCTTTGAGGTGGTCAATGACCCGGAAGTAGAGATTGTAGTCGAGCTTATCGGTGGTTATACCCTGGCAAAAGACCTGGTAATGAAAGCCATCGAAAACGGTAAGCACGTGGTCACTGCCAACAAGGCGCTGATTGCGACCCATGGCCCGGAGATTATGAAAGCGGCGACCGAGCAGGGCGTGAGCGTCTGTTATGAAGCGGCCGTCGCCGGCGGTATTCCGATTATCAAGGCCATGCGTGAAGGGCTGGCAGCCAATAAGATCCAGTGGATTGCCGGCATTATCAACGGCACCGGTAACTTCATCCTGACCGAGATGCGTGACAAGGGCCGTGATTTTGCCGATGTGCTCAGGGAAGCACAGGAGCTGGGTTATGCCGAGGCGGATCCTACCTTTGACGTCGAAGGTATCGACGCGGCACATAAACTGACCATCCTGGCCTCACTGGCATTTGGTATCGAGCTGCAGTTTGAAAAAACCTATACCGAGGGTATCAGCAAAATCACCACCGAAGATGTCAACCATGCCGAAGAGCTGGGCTACCGCATCAAGCACCTGGGCATTACCCGTAAAACGGATAAGGGCATCGAGTTGCGTGTGCATCCGACGCTGATTCCTGAAAAACGCCTGATCGCAAATGTGGATGGTGTGATGAATGCGGTGCTGGTACAGGGTGATGCGGTTGGTCCGACGCTTTATTACGGTGCCGGCGCTGGTGCGGAACCAACAGCCTCTGCCGTGGTTGCCGATATTATCGATACCGTAAGAACCATCGATGCACCGCTGCATCACAAGGTACCGCTGCTCGGTTTCCAGAGTAATGCCATGCGTGATACGCCGGTGCTGCCGATTGAAGATGTTGAAACCGCCTACTACCTGCGCATGGAAGCAGAGGATAAACCCGGGGTGCTGGCAGAAGTGTCCGAGACCTTTGCCAAACACAGCATCAGCATCGAAGCCGTCTTACAGAAAGAACCGGCCTCCGGTGAAAGCAGTGTGCACCTGATCATGCTGACCCAGAAATGTGTGGAGTCCAGCGTTAACCATGCCATTAAAGTTGTTGAAGGCCTGGACTCAGTGAAAGGTGAAGTGGTTCGAATTCGTATGGAACATCTTGATTAAAATATTTATCTGATCTTTACCGTCATTCTGGGCAAATCGTAATGATCTGCTCAGAATGAGCAAGGTGTATTTGTTTCCAGGAAGCATGGATAGGTGCGAATTTATTCGCACGAAACAGCTGATGTATAAGCGCATCATTTAAGTTTTCTATACCTGATAAAACTGTATAAGCGACTCCACCACATTATTTCCGGCATTTATTCTGTCAGCTATGACCCGCCAATGCACCGGTTCGCTACCGCCATCCTGCCTGTAAATATTGCCCAGTACAGTAATCAGTAAAATTATAAACCTTGCAGATTGATATTTGTCATGGATATACTGCTCTTCGTGCATTAGAATTATCTTATATTCGTAGGTGTTATTCACAATGAATAGTTCAAAAGCAGCATGAATGACAGATTAAAACCTGTTTATGCCTTGCCGAAGATCCCATGAGTTAAAGTGTTACACAGGTTCAGCGGGCATTAAGCTGGTAACAGAGACGCTAACAGTAATGGTAAACCCTGTTAAGTAATACTGGCTGTAGAGGTACCTGCGTGGAGCATACGGCAATATATCAATATCAAAGCTCAGTGAGCCGTTTATAATTGACGGACATTAATCAATCTTCCTGACTATTCCGGGGTGCGGCATGAAAAAAATCATCGTTGTTATTGTACTGTTATTGGCGATAGCAGGTGGCGCAGTATTCTTTACCCTGCAACAGTCAACACAGCCCGAGAATGAACTGACACTGTACGGTAATGTGGATATTCGTGAAGTGCAGCTGACGGTGAATGCTTCGGAGCATATCGAATCGATTTTTGTCGAGGAAGGGGACAGGGTTGAAAAAGGCCAGCTGCTGGCCCAGGTACAGACTGAATTACTGCAGGCAAAACTGGCTGAAACACAGGCCATGCTACAGGCACAACAGCAGACCGTGGCCAAGCTTAAAGCCGGCAGCCGAAAGGAAGAAATTGCACGTGCCAGGGCGGAATATGCGGCCGCAACAAGCGAGGCCAAAATGGCCCGGGCTACCGCAAAACGCCTGAAAAAATTGCTGCCTAAAAAACAGGCATCCGAAGATGATGTGGAAACGGCGCTGGCAAAAGCCGATGCAGCGAAAGCCAGGGCTGAGGCGGCTGCACAGTCGTTAAAGTTGATTATTGCCGGCCCACGCAAGGAAGACATTGCCATAGCAGAAGCCCAGCTGCAGGCCAGGCAGGCAGAAGTAAAACTGGCGCAGCAGCAACTGCTTGATGCCAGCCTTTATGCGCCGGCAGCGGGTGTGATTCGTAACCGCATTCTTGATCCCGGTGATATGGCAATGCCGCAATCGCCAATAATAACACTGGCACTGATTGACCCGGTGTGGGTACGTGCCTATGTGCCGGAAACTGCCCTCGGTAAAATCGCCACCGGCTTTAAGGCCGAAATAATTACCGACAGTTTTCCTGATAAACGCTACCAGGGCTGGGTGGGCTATATTTCACCAACGGCAGAATTTACTCCCAAAAACGTACAGACCCCGGAACTGCGAACCCGGCTGGTCTATTCTATTCGTGTTTACGCCTGTAACCCGCAGAATGAACTGCGCCTGGGCATGCCGGTGACCGTTGTTATTCCCCTGCAGCAATCACCTGATGATAGCCGCAAAAATCAATGCCAATGAGTGCACCAGTCAGCGTTAAGCAGCTGAGCAAGTCCTTTAACACCGGATCAACACAGATCCAGGCGCTGCACCAGGTCAGCTTTAAATTAACGCCGGGGCAGGTTACCGGTTTGATCGGTCCGGATGGCGCCGGTAAAACCACCCTGATGCGTATGCTGTGCGGTTTGCTTCCTATTGATGACGGCAGTGTTAACGTGCTTGGTTTTGATGCCGCCACACAGGGGGATGACATTCAGGCCCGTGTGTCGTATATGCCGCAGCGTTTTGGCCTGTATGAAGATCTTAGCGTGCAGGAAAACCTTGACCTGTATGCCGATTTAAAAGGCCTGCCATTGGCGCAGCGCTCGGCCCGTTATAAAGAATTAATGCACCTTACCGGGCTGTCGGATTTTACCGGCCGTCTTGCTGGTAAACTTTCCGGCGGTATGAAGCAGAAACTGGGACTTGCCTGTGCGCTGGTCGTGCCGCCGCAACTGCTGTTGCTGGATGAGCCGACGGTGGGTGTTGATCCGGTGTCGCGGCGTGAACTGTGGCAGATCGTGTATCGCCAGGTAGAGCAGGCCGGCATGACGGTTTTTCTGAGCACCGCTTACCTGGACGAAGCCGGGCGTTGTGCCGAGGTGATCCTGCTGCACGAGGGTCGTATCATCCGGCAGGCAACGCCGGACGCATTTAGTGCTGATTTACAGGGGCGGACCTGGCTGGTAAAAACGGCCGGACTCTCACCCCGCCAGTTACAGCTGCAGCTTGAAAGCCTGCCGGGTGTGGTCGATGCCCTGATTGCTGATGACGGGGTCCGGGTGGTCAGCGAAGCGCCTGACGACAGTTTTCTCTGCGCGGCAGAAACCACGTCAGCACTGCAGATCGAGGCGGTAAAGCCCGTTTTTGAAGATGCCTTTATTTCGCTGTTAAAGCAGCGTGAAACCGGCGGCGGTGAAATAAAGCTGGACAGTACTAGCGGCAAGTCCAGTGATGAGGAAATTATCAAGGTGGACAGGCTGTCACGCACCTTCGGTGATTTTATCGCGGTCAACCAGGTCAGTTTTTCTGTTCGTAAGGGAGAGATTTTTGGCTTGCTGGGCGCCAATGGTGCCGGCAAGTCCACCACTTTTCGTATGTTGTGCGGCCTGTTGCCGGTGTCGTCCGGTGAGCTGTCGGTCGCCGGCCTGAATTTTCGCCATGCACCCAATGCGGCGAGACAGAACATCGGTTACATGGCGCAGAAATTTTCACTCTATGGCAATTTAACCGTGATGCAGAACCTGCGCTTTTATGCCAGTGCTTATGGCTTGCTGGGCAGGCGGCATGATTCCCGTATCCGATGGGCTATCGATACTTTTGAACTGGATGCCTACCGTAATGTAAACACCCGCGACCTGCCTCTGGGTTATAAGCAGCGCCTGTCTTTTGCGGTTGCGTTGATGCATGAACCGGAAATCCTGTTTCTTGATGAACCCACCTCGGGTGTTGATCCGCTGGC
>JAJRTD010000216.1 GCA_024278435.1 Gammaproteobacteria bacterium
AGATCTGTCAGCGGTTTTGTCCACAATCCCGGACGATAGAAAAAGAGCGTTGATTGTCGGACATAATCCCGGGCTGGAGAACCTTTTATTATACCTGGCAGATGTAGCAGACAGCTATTACAGGGACTGGAAGTTACTAACCACCGGCACTATTGCCGTTCTGGATATGCCGGATAACTGGCAGCAGCTGGAGAAGAAATGCGCCCGGCTGGTTGATCTTGTTCGGGGTAAGGATTGTCCCTAAATCCGCATTAATCCGTTTCTTCTCCAACCAGGCGTATTACTTCACCATTAAACTCAATCACGTCACCGGCAACCATCTTTTTGCGTTTGCGGGTTTCCACTTCACCGTTAACCAGTACATCGCCCGATTCAATGGCTAGCTTGGCGACACCGCCGCTGGGCACCATGCCTTCAAATTTAAGAATTTTATGCAGCTCGACCGGCTGTTTTTTCAAGGTAACTTCGCGCATTGTTCGATCCTGGTGTTTAAGATCCTTCACTGTCGTTCAGGATGACACTTCTACACTGCTGTCCCGTTAACTGTTTTTATATCAGCCCCATACCCGGCTGTATATGATCGTGCCGGTATTTTCCATTATATTAGACATGAAACCAACATGATTGGTGTTTTGTCATCCTGACCGGAGCGCAGCGTAGTGGAAGGATCTTAAATACCGCATCATGCGGGGTTCAAGATCCTTCGATTTCGCTTCACTGCAATCAGGATGACTGTGCCGAGTTAACGGGACAGCAGTGACACTTCTACTATTTATTTCTATTCACTGTTTTCTTCTTCCTGCTGTAACTGCCACAGGTAGGAATACAGGCCTTCTTTGGCAAGCAGCTGCTGGTGCGTGCCCTGCTCCGCTATCCTGCCCTTGTCCAGCACCACGATATTATCGGCATCGATAATGGTTGATAGACGATGCGCAATCACCAGCGTGGTGTGTTTTTCCGCCACCTGTTTCAGGGCTTCCAGTATCTGCTGCTCTGAGTGCGAATCCAGTGACGAGGTAGCTTCATCGAACACCAGTATGCGCGGGTTCTTGAGAATGACCCGGGCAATAGCGATGCGCTGTTTTTCACCACCGGAAAGTTTCAGGCCGCGTTCACCGACAATGGTCTGGTAACCGTCGGGCAGGCTGACAATAAAATCATGGATATTGGCATGCCTGGCCGCGCGCTGGATTTCTTCTTCTGTAGCATCGAGTTTGGCGTAACGGATATTGTGTTCGATACTATGGTTAAACAGCACGGTATCCTGCGGCACGATGCCGATGTTCCTGCGCAGGCTCTGCTGGGTCACGTCACGCAGGTCCTGGCCATCGATGGTAATAGCGCCACTGTCCACATCATAGAAACGGAACAGCAGGCGTGCCAGTGTCGACTTGCCTGCACCGGACGGTCCGACCACGGCGACCTTTCTGGCATGCGGGATTTCAAAACTGACATCCCTCAGGATTTGGCGGTCGCTGCTGTAATCAAAGCTGACATTGTCAAAACGGACAACGGCATCGGTCACTACCAGCTCTTTTGCACCGGGTTTGTCCTTGATGGTCTGCTCGGTATCCAGCAGTTTGAGCATCATGTCCATATCGGCCAGCGCGTACTTCAGGGCACGGTAGATAATGCCGAGAAAGTTCAGCGGGATAAACAGCTGCAGCATCATGGTATTGACCAGCACCAGGTCACCCAGGGTCATAGTGCCGTCAACCACGCCCTGGGCAGCATAAACCATCATCATGGTGACACCAACAGCAATCACCGCACCCTGACCGAAGTTGAGCGCCGACATCGAGACCTGGCTCTTTACCGCGGCACCCTCCCACTTGTCCAGGGTCTCATCGTACTGTTGCAGCTCAAAGTTTTCGTTGCTGAAATATTTCACCGTCTCGTAGTTCAGCATGCCGTCAACCGCGTAGCTGTTGGCCTTTGATTCAAGGTTGTTCATCTCGTGGCGGTAATGCATACGCCAGTTGGTGACCAGCAGGGTGAAACCAATATAAAACGCCACGGTCACAAAGGTAACAATGGCAAAACGCGGCTCGTATTTGCCCAGCAGGATAATGGCCACAAAGGTGAATTCGATGGCGGTGGGAAAAATATTGAACACCAGGTAATTCAATATCGAGCTCAGGCTGTTGGTACCGCGCTCCAGGTCTCGGGTAATGCCACCGGTTTTGCGGTCCAGGTGATAGGACAGCGACAATGAATACAGGTGTTTTAACACCCGCCGGGAAATGCCGCGCATGGCGTGGTAACGCACCCTGGAAAAAATAGCATCGCGCAGCTCGTTAAACAGGCTGGCCATCAGGCGCAATGCACCATAACCCAGCAACAGCAATAACGGCAGGGTCAGCATGGTGTTTTCCAGCAGCTGTTTGCTGTCGAGGTCGTCAACGATTTCCTTCAGCACCAGCGGCATGCCGACAATGGCGATTTTCGATAAAATCAGGCAGCTCAGGGCCAGCATAACACGGCCTTTAAAATCCCAGATATAGGGCAGCAGGCGTTTGATGTTGTCGAAGTCCTTACGGTTGCCGTGAGGTTCTGCAGTCGGTCTGTGTATCATTATTTGATGCGGTTCTGCGGTGTCGTTTTAGACTGGATTGAGTTAAAGTTCGGGGCATGATTATATCGAAAAAACCATTGCGCTATTTGGCATTATTTTCAGGTGTATTGTTGAGCCTGGTTTTACCCGCCTGCGATAAAAGCGATAACTCGCAGCAATACAGCCACCGTTCGCCTGCAGGGGCACATCGTGTAGAAGTGGTTAGTGCACAGCGAAAACCGGTGTTTCTCAGCCAGACCGTTTCCGGTAACCTGGAGGCAGTGAGGAAAATCCGGCTTTATAATGAAGAAAGCAGCCGTATAACCCGCCTGCCCTATTACGAGGGTGACCTTGTTAAAAAAGGTGAGCTGCTGGTTCAGCTGGATAATGCCCTGCTGAAGATTGATGTTGCCAAGGCAAAAGCCGCCCGCGAACAGGCAGAGCTCGATTACAGCCGGCTGAAAAAACTGCTGCCGAAAAAGATCAGCACCGAGGAAGAAGTAGCAAAGGCCCTTACCGAGGTCGACCTTGCCCGCGCCGAAGAAAAACGCCAGCTGACCCGTTTGCAACGCACCAGCATCCGGGCACCGATTGACGGTCTGATCACCCGCCGCCTGTATGAACCCGGTGACATGCTTCCGGCACAGTCTCACATCCTGACCATTATCGACCCCACCGCGTTACGCATGAAAGCCAGTCTGGCTGAACGCTGGATCCCGCTGCTTAAAAAAGACCAGCAGGTAAAACTGCATATTGATGCCCTG
>JAJRTD010000217.1 GCA_024278435.1 Gammaproteobacteria bacterium
GCCGGCACCTTCTTCGATGGCATAGATTTTTAAACCACTGTAGCTGGTAACCGCAAGGCCAAGCAACAGGGCAAGTATCATTGCCCCTCCTGCCGGGTTATGTCCTAGATAGCGTTTTGCATGACCCGACATCAGGTTTTTCATATAATCAATGATTGTCCCGGGCGAACACACGAAATCACTGAAGCGGGCATGCCGGCTGCCAATCAGCCCCCAGATAATTCTAAAGGTGATAAGGCCCAGCACCACGTAACCGGCATAAATATGCAGGTCATCTTCTTCCTCACCACTGAGGTAGGCCACGGCAAATGCCAGCACCAGGCTCCAGTGGAAAATCCTGACCAGCGGATCCCATACCCTGATTACATCCGCCTGTGTTTTATTGTTCATGGTTTTCTCCTTAAGTGTATTGTTTGATTCTATTGTACGCACAGCGGATCAGCTGTCATCGGGCATATGTCGCAAAAGGTTCCTTATTGGACATATGTCCGATACCATAGAGACTTGTTTGCGGAGATAACGCCGGTGTTTAATTTTCAGTCAAAAGAAATTGTTTTCATTCTGATTTTTCTGTGTTTTGTGATACTCAGCGGCGCTGATATCGCGCTGGATTTTTCCGAAGGTACTGACTTTGCTCATATCGCACAGGAAACCGTGATTCTCAGCCTGTCCCTGATAGCGCTTGGCTGGCTGCTGTTCGATCTGCGCCGGCACGCTATCGCACTGCAGAAACTGCGCGAAGAACTGTCCACGGCAAAAAAAACCTCGGCACAGCCTGAAAAGTATATTCTTGAAGCCAAGGCCAGTCTCAGCCACGTTATCAGCCAGCAATTTGATGACTGGCAGCTGACCGACAGTGAAAAAGAAGTTGGCTGGCTGTTATTAAAGGGGCTTAGCCTGAAAGAAATTGCCGCATTACGTGAAACACTGGAGAAAACTGTACGCCAACAGGCTTCTTCACTGTACAAAAAATCCGGTATCAGCGGTCGCCATGCCTTTGCCGCCTGGTTTATTGAAGATGCGCTATAGCACCAATTGTAGAAAACATGTGAAGCGCTGAATTTATTTTTATTTCAAGTGTCGACTGATAACAGGGCACGATTCTGTTTTCGTTATACATATATAAGGAGCACCGTTATGAACAAGATCACCATTGTTGGCGCCGGACGTGTTGGTGAATCTACCGCACAGTTCCTGGCAGCAAAAAACCTGTGCCGCGAAATCATTTTACTCGACATCAACGAAGGGGCCGCCAGGGGAGCTGCCCTGGATATCCAGGAAGTCGCGCCGCTTTTCGAATATGATACCCGTGTGATCGGCAGCACCGATCACGCACTGATGGTCGACTCCGAGCTTATTATCATTACCGCCGGGCTGCCGCGTAAGCCCGGCATGTCACGCTCGGATGTGCTGTCCAGTAATATCCCTATCATCGACAGCATTGTCGACGGCGCGATGAAATATGCGCCCGATGCCATCCTGCTGTTTGTGACCAACCCGGTTGATGTCATCACCTACTACGCCAACCTGAAAACCGGCTGGCCGCGTCACCGCGTTTTCGGTCAGGCGGGCGTGCTGGACTCCAGCCGCATGGCCAGCTTTATCGCCATGGAAACCGGCTTCTCCAGTATGGACATCCGCACCATGGTGCTCGGCGGCCACGGCGACACCATGGTGCCGATGCTGCGTTACTGCACGATAGCCGGCATTCCGGTTGACACCTTTATAGCGGAGGATCGGCTGGCGGCCATTGTCGAACGCACCCGCAATGGTGGTGCTGAAATCCTGGCTCTGCGCCAGAACAGCAGCGCCTATGACGCGCCTGCCGCCTCGGTTGCCGAAATGGTTGATGCCATCGTGCATAACCGCAACCGGATTCTGCCCACGGTGTGTTTACTCGATGGCGAATACGGTCATAGTGACATTGCTATCGGCGTACCTGCCGTTCTCGGCCATAATGGCGTTGAAAGCATTATACAGCTGGACATGAACGAAGCCGAGCAGGCCATGTTTGATCATTCGGCAGCACTGGTAAGAAAAGACCTGGATGTATTAAAATCCCTGAAACCCTGATCCACAGTGGCCGGCCCTGCGGATACTGTGCAGGGCCGGCCACACATAACCGCCCCCAGAACAACCATGACCGACACTGACAATATTACCGATATTAATGTATTGCGCGCCAATATCAACAATGAAACCGCCCAAATCAGCTGGCAGGAGCTGCAACGCTTCTTTGCCGGCGGCTGGCTGATCTATGTCAGTGAAAACACCAACCTGCTGGATGTAGCGGTGGCGTTTTCGCTGGATGACAAGGATCGGGTCGGGCAATGGTTAAACAGCGGTGACATTGCCAGGGTAAATGACGAACAGGCCAAAACCTGGTACCGGGATAACACCACCTTCTGGTCAACTGTGGTAAAACCCTGGGTATTGATTCAGCCGCAATCCCCGGAAAACAAAAACCGGCTTCATTAAGGTAAAACGCCATGAATAATGTCATCGAAGAATTTATCAGAAAGGAGTCCTCCTCCGGCATTTTACTGATCATCGCCACCATCTTTGCCCTGCTGCTGAAAAATTCTTTTCTAAGTGAATACTATGTCGCTTTTTTACAGACACCGGTGGAAGTACGCTTTGCGGATCTGCACATTGCCAAGCCGTTGTTGCTGTGGATCAATGACGGCCTGATGGCCGTTTTCTTTCTGCTCATCGGTCTTGAAGTT
Organism: Gammaproteobacteria bacterium; assembly: GCA_024278435.1. Taxonomy (GTDB): domain Bacteria; phylum Pseudomonadota; class Gammaproteobacteria; order SZUA-229; family SZUA-229. The sequence goes on from JAJRTD010000217.1 coordinate 2,727, forward strand.
AAACGAGAATTTCTGGAAGGCCAGTTATCAACACCGGGGCAGATTGCCCTGCCCGGTATTGCCGCCATCGGCGGCATGCTTGTGCCTGCGGCTTTTTACATCTTCATTAATTATGGCGATGACACCGCCATGCGCGGCTGGGCCATTCCCACCGCAACCGATATCGCTTTTGCCCTGGGCGTACTGGCACTGCTGGGCAACCGCGTGCCACTGTCACTTAAGGTCTTTTTAATGGCACTGGCCATTATTGATGACCTTGGCGCCATTATTATTATCGCCCTGTTTTATACCGTTGAACTGTCGACGCTGTCGATAACCATCGCCGCTATAGCTCTGAGCATACTGGTAATTATGAACCGACTCGGGGTTGCGAAAAAAGCCGCTTACATTATTGTCGGCGTTGTACTGTGGGTCAGCGTATTAAAATCCGGCGTCCACGCCACGCTTGCCGGTGTCGCCCTCGCCTTTACCATCCCGCTGAACGTCACCAACCGGGAAACCGGAGCCAACTACTCCATGTCCAAGGATATGGAACATGACCTGCATTACTGGGTTGCGTTTTTTATTCTGCCCATGTTCGCATTTGTCAACGCCGGGGTTGACCTGCGCAATGTTTCGCTGGAACAGATGACCACCGGGGTGCCGCTCGGCATTATGGCCGGCCTGTTTTTCGGCAAGCAGATCGGTGTTTTCGGGTTCAGCTGGCTGGCGATAAAATTTGGCCTGGCAAAAATTCCGGACAAAAGCACCTGGATGCAACTCTACGGGGTATCCATTCTGACGGGAATCGGCTTTACCATGAGCCTGTTTGTTGACTCGCTGGCATTTACCGATGGCAATCTGTACCAGCAGGCGGACAAACTGGCTGTGCTGGTCGCTTCATTTGCAGCCGGCATTGCAGGATACCTGATTTTGCGCGGCGGCCGCTATAACGAATAATTTAGGCGTTATCAGTATAAATATTATTGCTACAATTGGCGGCATAAAATAATATTCATACCGTTTGTCACCCCCCAAAGGATCGCATCATGGACATCAGAAAACCGGCTTTTGTCATATTTTTTCTCGCCGCTTCCGTTTTTATCAGCGGCTGCGAGGAGCCTCAGCAAACAATCGTAGCTGCTTCACGCCCGGTAAAAACCATCGTCATCGGCAGTGAGGCATCAAAGGATACCCGGACCTTTCCCGCTATTGTCGACGCCATTCAAAAAGCTGATATTTCTTTTCGTGTCAGAGGCAAGATCAACAGGATTCTTGTCAAGGAAGGCGATCTGGTAAAAAAAGGCCAGCTGCTGGCCGAACTTGACCCGACTGATTTTAAAATCCGGCTAAAAGACCGCCAGGCAAGTTATGACACTGCCAAAGCCAATTATGACCGGGCGAAAGTGCTGGTAGAAAAGGGTGCGATTTCGAAGGTCGACCATGACAATATCCGCGCCAAATACTACACCGCCAAAGCCAGTCTGGATGAAGCCAAACAGGAGCTGCTTTACACCAAACTAAAAGCAAACTTTAACGGTTATATCGCAAAACGATACGTTGAAAACTTTGAGGAGGTACTGCGCTCACAGACAATTTTCTCTCTGCAAGACGTTTCGGCCCTAAAAATAAAAATCGATGTACCGGA
>JAJRTD010000218.1 GCA_024278435.1 Gammaproteobacteria bacterium
CGGTGACAGCCTGCACTTCTATTACGACGAAAAAATACAGCACGAGACCGTGGCGCCCGCAAAACTGATCGACGATGAAGGCGAATACAGTATCTGGTACAAGCCCTACGGCATGTATTCACAGGGCTCAAAATGGGGCGACCATTGCACCATTTTCCGCTGGGCGGAAAAAACCCTGGTTCCGCAGCGCCCGGCTTTCCCGGTACACCGGCTGGATCGCGCCGCCAGCGGTTTGATGATTGTTGCCCATTCAAAAAAAATGGCCGCCGCTTTTTCCGCCATGTTTAAAAACCACCGGATCAAAAAACTCTACCGCGCCAGGGTGGAAGGTGACACCGGCAAACTGCTGCTGCCCCATACCATCGACGAAACCATTGACGGTAAAAAAGCGCTATCCAGGATCATCGCCGCCGAACCATCGGCAGCAGGCACTACCCTGACAATAGAAATTGAAAGCGGCCGTAAACACCAGATTCGCCGCCATCTGTCACAGGCAGGCCACCCTATTGTCGGTGACCGGCTTTACGGTTCAGGAAAATCAGATGAAAATCTGCAATTACAATCGGTTCATCTGGAATTTATCTGCCCGCTGTCTCACAAAGAGAAAAAATTTATACTGTAAAATAACCCTGCAGCACGCAAGATCCTTCCTTCGTCAGGATGACAATGTAAAGTTAACAGGGTGGCTGTATATTCTTGTATAAAACATGAAACATGCTGTTCAACTATTCTGTCATCCTGAGCGTAACGCAGTGAAGCCGAAGGATCTTATGTCATACTATTTTGTGACGAAGAAAAAGATCCTTCGACTGCACTAACACTCCGCTCAGGACAATATATAATCAGGGCATGAATAAAAAGAGCACCAATAAAAAAACGGGTAAAGCAGCTATCTGCATCCATAGCGAACCAGTATTGCCAGCGGCATAAACACTGCACAGAGAAATGAAATGTTACCTGACCAGCAAAAAAACATCATAGGCACCACCAAGGCAATTTATATCCTTTTAATGCTCAGCACGCTGATCGGTATAAGCGGGCTAATCGCTGTGGTCATGGCATACATTTATAAAGATGGTTCGCCCTCATGGCTGCAGACGCATTACCAGTACCAGATACGCACCTTCTGGATCGGCCTGCTCTACGCGGTCATCGGCCTGTTCACCTATGGCATCGGTATTGGTGTGCTGCTTATTTTCTTTACTGTTATCTGGATGGTTATTCGCTGCATCAAGGGACTGAAACAACTGGACAGAGCACAGCCGGTCAGCAATCCCGAGAGCTGGCTGTTTGATTAATGCAATAATCGCGGAATAAATCCCGTGATCTCACCGGAACAACAACACAGACAAGCATGAAAAACAGGCAACTGACCCACAGCGACCACCGACCCGGCAGCAGGAAGTTTCCATTAAGCGTTATGGTCGATAACATGAGCCATGCAGAAAACGTTGGCGGCTTATTTCGTTTATCTGATGCACTTGGCATTGAAAAATTATACCTGTGCGGCGATACACCGGTGCCGCCAAACGCCAGAATAAAAAAGACCGCGCGCGCGACCGAACAGTATGTTGATTATTCATACCATGATGATCCGGAATCCCTGGCCAGGGAATTACAAGATGGTGGCACACTGATTGTTGCCCTGGAAATTACCAGCACCAGTGTCGATATAAGTGCTGATGAATTCAGAAGGAAAATAAACGGCCATCGCGTATGCCTGGTCCTCGGTGCAGAAAACACCGGCATCAGTGACACCCTGCTTGAACTGGCCGATATTACCGTGCATATCCCGATGGCCGGCCGGAATTCATCAATGAACGTAATCTCCGCCGCCAGCATTGCCTGTTATGAAATTATAAAAACTGTTTGATCCCGAAAATAACGCGCGAAAAGAAGAGCGTTTATTTGTGGATAACAGTTTCTGCCTTTAGCGTCTTTCGCCTTATTTACGGATTCAGGACAGCTGAAGAAAGAATGCAGGCCTGTCGCCCGCTTTTATTTAAAATTAAACCTGAAGCCAACTGAAAGCAATGAAAGCTCCGGGTTATCACTGTTAAACCCTTCCCACTCAGCTACCGCCAGGATCTGTTTGGTAAAAGCATAGGACGCCACCAGACCATAAGCAATATCGGTACCGCTGTTACTGCCCGTGGTATTATTAAACTCCAGATCAGTCGTCCAGCTTAAAACCCCGAGCTTTGCCATTAAATTAACTTTTTTACTTACCGGGTACATGCCAACCGCATAGCCAGCAAAACCTTTTGAGTTGGCCGATGCGCTGACAAACACACCTGAACCGGGATCGGTTTCCAGTGCACCGACACTGGCTTCCGCAAAATTATAATAACTGGCTTCCAGCGCAAAATATTTATTAAAGGCATAACCACCGTAAAATTTCGTGCCGGTCGTTTTATCGTCAAAGCTTCTGCCACCCAGGCTGGACAGGTCCACCTTATAGGCCGTAGAGCCAACGCCCAGGCCGATATAGGCATCGGCACTACTCTGCATGGCATAGCCAGTCAAAAACAGCGTTAGCAGTGTAATAACAGATATTTTTTTCATAACAGCTCCTGGCAATCGTTCAGCAAAGTTTACTATAAATACAGGGTGACGGAATTTAACTTTTAGTGGCCTTGAGAATAACAAATCTTTTGTTGCTGGCGACAACATCACAGTTACCGAATATCTGTTTCAGCTTTGCATGGTAGGCCAGGTGGCGGTTGCCAACCACCCACAGCTCGCCCCTGTCGTGCAACACGGCTTTTGTCTCAGTGAACATCTGCCAGGCAACAAAATCATTGATGGCATTGTTCTGGTGAAACGGCGGGTTGCACAAAACCAGCGAAATACTGTCTTCAGCAACGCCCTGCAGGCAGTCGGTCTGTAAAAACTCGGCATCACGGCTTTCAGCAAAGACGGCAACAAAGTTGCTGATGGCCGACTCCACCGCCATATAGGACTCATCGGTAAAAACCAGCTTTGCCTGCGGGTTTTTTATCGCGGCGATCAAACCCAGCACACCGTTACCACAACCCAGATCAGCGATGGTTTTATATTTCTCATTAACGGGTAAATGCTGTAGAAACAGGCGACTGCCCAGGTCAAGCTTCTGCTGTGAAAACACTGCGGAATGATTCAGGATCGTTATATCGGTATCGTCCAGCTTATAGGGCAGGGCAAAGGATTTCGGGTAGGGATTATCTGCAGCTGCCAGCTCAGCATCGAAGCGGCTGAAAATCAGGCGGGCTTTTTTCTGCGCCAGCGAGGTCTTTGTCGGCCCGATGATTTTTTCAAACAGATGCATGGTAGAGTTATGAATGTTTTTCGTCATGCCGGCGGCGATAATCCGGGTATCACTGCCAAGCAATGGACGTATGCGGTGCAGCTGGTCTTCAAGCATGGCCAGGCTTTTAGGCAGCTTGATCAGCACGATATCAGCCGTTTTTTCC
>JAJRTD010000219.1 GCA_024278435.1 Gammaproteobacteria bacterium
CAACATAATGGTGCCACCCGGTGTTTCATAACAGCCGCGTGATTTCATACCGATATAACGGTTCTCCACGATGTCCAGCCGGCCGATACCGTTTTCTCCGCCAAGTCGATTCAACTCGGCAAGCACCTGTGCCGGGATCATAGACTGGCCATCAATCGCAACAATATCACCACGCTGATAAGTCAGCTCAATATAAGTGGCTTTATCCGGTGCTGCCTCTGGTGAAACCGTCCAGCGCCACATATCCTCTTCCGGCTCGGCCCACGGGTCTTCCAGAATGCCTCCTTCATAGGAAATATGCAGCAGGTTGGCATCCATTGAATACGGTGATTTCTTGCCCTTGTTGAAATCCACTTCAATACCGTGTTTTTCCGCATAAGCCATCAGTTTTTCACGGGACAGCAGATCCCACTCACGCCACGGTGCAATCACGTGCACCCCGGGTTTCAATGCGTAGGCGCCCAGCTCAAAACGGATCTGGTCATTGCCCTTGCCGGTGGCACCATGGGAGATGGCATCGGCGCCGGTTTCATTGGCGATCTCCACCATGCGCTTGGCAATCAGCGGACGGGCAATCGATGTCCCCAGTAAATATTCGCCTTCATAAACCGTGTTGGCGCGGAACATCGGGAATACGTAATCAGCGACAAACTCTTCGGTCAGGTCATCGATATAGATTTCCTTTACACCCAGCGCCTCGGCCTTGCCGCGCACCGGCTCGACTTCTTCACCCTGGCCGATGTCCGCAGTAAAGGTTACGACCTCACACTGGTATTCATCCTGCAACCATTTCAGAATAACGGAAGTATCAAGACCGCCCGAATAGGCAAGGACGGCTTTTTTAATGGTGGGTTTTGCAGACATGGTGTTTACCGCTTTGTATTCATAAAAGAGGCGGCGATTATACTTAAAAACAGAAACTTATTCACCACAGAGAATGCAGCGGTCACAAAGAAGAGTTTTTTTGAGCCCGCAAAGAACGCAAGAAACGCGAAAAGATCTATTTCACCGCAGAGACGCTGAGGCGCAGAGAAAAATAAAAATAAAAATTTTTAAAAACTCTGCGTCTCAGCGGCGAACAAGATATAAATTCGACTAAATAAGCATTAACTTTTATAATTACCCCCCTGACACGCAGGGGAAACTGTTTAGCTTTCCGTGCGTTATATATAATAATTAAAGAATTCCATTAAATGCTGTTATTTTTCGATAAGATGGCGTCATTTGTGGCAATTGTGCGAGATTCCGATGACAGAGTTACACGATATTGACCCCCTGGAAACCCAGGAATGGCTGGATGCGTTAAATGCAGTTATAGAGAATGAAGGCGTTGAACGCGCACATTTCCTGCTAGAGCAACTGATTGATAATGCCCGACGTAATGGCGCCAACCTGCCCTTTACCAATAACACCGCCTACTTAAACACCATTCCAACCCACCTGGAACAGCGCACCCCTGGTGATCCGGAACTGGAAGACCGCATTCGCTCCTTTATCCGCTGGAACGCCATGGCCATGGTGGTTCGCGCCAACAAGGAAAGCTCGGAACTGGGCGGCCATATTGCCAGCTTTGCCTCTGCCGCGACCTTATATGATGTCGGCTTCAATCACTTTTTCCACGCACCGACCCATGACCATGGTGGCGACCTGATTTTTATGCAGGGTCACTCTGCACCTGGCATCTATGCCCGCGCCTACCTGGAAGGCCGGCTGGAAGAAAGCCAGCTCGACCGGTTCCGCCAGGAAGTAGATGGCGGCGGACTGTCATCCTACCCGCATCCCTGGCTGATGCCGGACTTCTGGCAGTTCCCCACCGTTTCCATGGGCCTGGGCCCGATCATGTCGATCTACCAGGCACGTTTTATGAAATATTTGCAGGACCGCGGCATCGCCAAAACCGACAACCGCAAGGTGTGGGCGTTCTGCGGTGACGGTGAAATGGACGAACCGGAATCACTGGGCGCCATTTCCCTGGGTGGCCGCGAAAAACTGGACAACCTGATTTTTGTTATTAACTGTAACCTGCAGCGTCTTGACGGCCCGGTTCGCGGCAACGGCAAGATCATCCAGGAACTGGAATCCATGTTCCGTGGTGCCGGCTGGAACGTAATCAAGGTCATCTGGGGCTCGTACTGGGATCCGCTGCTGGCCAGGGATAAAAACGGCCTGCTGCAAAAACGCATGGAAGAAATCGTTGACGGTGATTACCAGAACTACAAGGCCAAAGACGGCGCCTTTGTACGCGAGCACTTCTTCAACACGCCCGAATTAAAAGCCATGGTTGCCCACATGTCCGACGACGACATCTGGCACCTCAACCGTGGCGGCCACGACCCGCATAAAGTTTATGCTGCCTACAAACAGGCCATGGACCATAAAGGCCAGCCCACCCTGATCCTGACCAAAACCGTAAAAGGCTACGGCATGGGTGAAGCCGGTGAAGGCCAGAACACCACGCATTCACAGAAGAAAATGAACGCCGAGGCCCTGCACACATTTGCCCGCCGCTTCAATATTCCGCTGGACGACAAGCAGATCGAAAATGCCGAATACTACAAGCCGGCCGCAGACAGCCCGGAAATGCAGTACATGCAGGGCCAGCGCAAGAAACTCGGTGGCTACCTGCCCTCACGCACCCACCTGGCTGCACCGCTGGAAGTGCCGCCATTATCGGCGTTTGATGCCCTGCTGCAGGGCTCCGGTGAGCGTGAAATGTCCACCACCATGGCCTTTGTGCGCATCCTGACATCGCTGGCCCGTGACAAGAAAGTCGGCAAGAACGTGGTGCCGATTGTACCGGACGAGGCCCGCACCTTCGGCATGGAAGGCATGTTCCGCCAGCTCGGCATCTATTCATCTGTTGGCCAGTTATATGAACCACAGGACAAGGAACAGGTCATGTTCTACAAGGAGGACAAGAGCGGCCAGATCCTGGAAGAAGGTATTAACGAAGCCGGCGCCATGTCCTCATGGATAGCCGCCGCCACCGCCTACAGCTCGCACGGCGTCAATATGGTGCCGTTCTATATCTATTATTCCATGTTCGGTTTCCAGCGTATCGGCGACCTGGCATGGGCCGCCGGCGACATGCAGGCACGTGGCTTCCTTATCGGCGCCACTGCCGGCCGTACCACGCTGGCCGGTGAAGGCCTGCAACACCAGGACGGCCATGGCCTGATTACTGCTTCCACCATTCCCAACTGCGTCGCCTACGACCCCTGCTTTGCCTACGAACTGGCCGTTATTATTCATGACGGCATGCGTCGCATGGTGCAGGAACAGGAGAACGTGTATTACTACATCACCACCATGAACGAAAACTACCAGATGCCGGCCATGCCTAAAGGCGTGGAAAAAGACATCCTCAAGGGTATGTACCAGTTCAGTGCGGACAAGGCGAAGAAAGGTGAACACAAGGTCCAGCTGTTCGGTAGCGGCACCATCCTGCGCGAAGTCATCGCAGCGGCCGAGCTGCTGAAGAAAGACTGGAAGGTCAGCGCCGACGTATGGAGCATTACCAGCTACAACGAACTGGCGCGTGAAGCGGTGGACTGCGAACGCTGGAACATGCTCAACCCCGGCAAGAAGGCACGCGTGCCCTACATTACCAAACAGCTGGAAAAAGCCAGCGGCCCGGTTATTGCCTCATCGGATTACATCCGCACCGTGTCCAACCAGGTCCGCCAGTACGTACCGGCAACCTACACCGTGCTGGGCACCGATGGCTTCGGTCGATCCGACACCCGCAAGAACCTGCGCCGCCACTTTGAAGTCAACAGCCACTATGTCGTACTCGCCACCTTGAAAACCCTGGCCGATGAAGGCACCATCCCGGCATCCAGAGTCAGTGACGCTATCAAGAAATACAAGATCGACACCAAGAAACCCAACCCGATAACCGCGTAACTATCAGAGTAAAAATAATGGCAGATATAAAAGACATTCCTGTTCCTGATATTGGCGATTTTGAAGGCGTCGAAGTCATTGAGATACTGGTCGCTGCCGGTGACCAGATAGCAGCAGAAGACCCGCTGGTTTCACTGGAATCTGACAAGGCCGCAATGGAGATCCCTTCTCCCTATGCCGGCACCGTTAAAGAAGTAAAGGTCGGCCTGGGCGATAAAGTCTCACAGGGCGACCTGTTGATCACCATGGAAGTATCGGAAGCCGCCGCTGAAGATACCGCCACAGAAACTCCGGCAGAACCGGCTAAAGAAGAAAGTAAAACCGAAGCACCGGCCGCCGCGGCAACACCGCCCCCGGCAAAACCGGCAGCCGCCGCAGCACCGGCTGCCGGCAGCAATACACCGCCGGCAACCCGCTTTGATGAAGAAGGTTTCAGAAAAGCCCATGCCAGCCCGGCCATAAGAAAATTTGCCCGCGAACTGGGCGCCGACCTGTCGCAGATGAAAGGCAGCGGTCCCAAGGGCCGCATCCTCAGGGAAGACGTCAAGGCCTGGGTAAAACAGGCACTGGCACAGGGCTCCCAGGGCGGTGGCCTCGGCGTTGCCCCAATGCCGGAAATCGATTTCAGCCAGTTCGGCGATATCGAAATACAGGCGCTCACCCGCATCAACAAGCTGACCGGCAAGTTCCTGCACCGTAACTGGGTCAGCGTACCGCATGTCACCCAGTTCGACGAAGCCGACATTACCGAACTGGAGAAATTCCGCAAGCAGCTAAACGAGGAAAACAAGAAGGAAGGCATCCGCATCACGGTACTGGCCTTCCTGATGAAAGCACTGGTGTCTGCACTCAAGGAATTCCCGCGCTTCAACTCCTCACTGGACAATACCGGCGAGAACCTGATATTAAAACAGTACGTCAATATCGGTGTCGCCATGGACACACCGGACGGCCTGGTTGTTCCTGTTATTCGCGACTGCGACCGGAAATCACTGATTGAACTGGCTATCGAGCTGGTTGAAACCAGCAAACGGGCCCGCGACAAAAAACTGTCGCCGGCAGACATGCAGGGCGGCTGCATCAGCATTTCCAGCCTTGGCGGCATCGGCGGCACCGCCTTTACCCCGATTGTGAATGCACCGGAAGTTGCCATACTCGGTGTTTCCCGTTCCAGCATAAAACCGGTTTATATTAAAAACAGTGACGGTGATGGCGAGTTTGTACCGCGCCTGATACTGCCGCTGTCACTGTCATACGATCATCGTGTAATCGATGGCGCTGACGGGGCACGCTTTACCGCTTACCTGAGCAGGCTGTTATCCGATACAAGAAGACTGTTATTATAAAAAACCAGAACTAAACGTTTTAACCGCAAACAGGCAGGGTTATTTTTACTTTAACCGTTTTCTCTGTGACCTCCGTGTCTCTGTGGTAAACCGCTTTTCAATGTTTTTATTTCGAGCAAATATATGAGCAAAATAGTTAACGTAGAAGTTCCTGATATCGGCGATTTTGCAGATGTCGACATTATCGAAGTACTGGTCAGTGCCGGCGACATTATTGCCGAAGAAGATCCGCTGATCACGCTGGAATCGGATAAAGCCTCGATCGAAATTCCTTCGCCTTCCGCTGGCACCGTGACCGAAGTCATGGTTAACGTTAACGACAAGGTCAACCAGGGCGACCTGATTCTGAAACTGCAAGTCACCGATACTGACACGGTTGCTGATAAAGAAGCAACAGCCGCAGAAACCGCCACACCGGCCACAGAAACACCCGCTGCCGCACAACCGGCAGCCGAAGCCGCCAGCTTTGATGGTGAAAGCGATGTGCATGCCGAGGTCGTGGTTCTCGGCTCCGGCCCCGGCGGTTATACCGCCGCCTTCCGCGCCGCCGACCTGGGTAAAAAGGTTATCCTGATCGAAAAATTCGACAGCATCGGCGGCGTTTGCCTCAACGTTGGCTGTATCCCATCCAAGGCGCTGCTGCATACCGCGCAGATCATTACCGAGGCCTCCGAGATGGCCGCGCACGGCATTGATTTCGGTAAACCGAAAATCGATATTAAAAAGCTGGCCGGCTTTAAAAACAAGGTCATCAAGCAGCTTACCGGCGGCCTGGCCGGCCTGGCCAAACAGCGCAAGGTACAGCTGGTAACCGGCTACGGCAGGTTCACTTCAAGCCATACGATTGAAGTGACAGGCAAAGACGGCACACAGGTCATCTCTTTTGACAATGCCATTATTGCTGCCGGTTCATCGGTGTTTAAAATCCCCGGTTTTCCCTATGATGACGAACGTTTAATGGACTCCACCGGCGCCCTGGAACTGGCCGACATTCCCAAACGCCTGCTGGTAATCGGTGGCGGCATTATCGGCCTGGAAATGGCCACCGTTTACGATGCGCTGGGCTCCAAAGTGTCCGTGGTCGAACTCTCTCCCGGGCTGATCCCCGGCTGCGATGCCGA
>JAJRTD010000220.1 GCA_024278435.1 Gammaproteobacteria bacterium
ACGCTAGGGATGCTCTGAATAAGTCCTTATTTGTCATCCTGAGCGAAGTCGAAGGATCTTATACCACTGAGCAATCAGATATTTACGGAGCATAAGATTCTTCGCTGCGCTCTGAATGACACTTATTCAGAGTATCCCTAGATCGCTCGTGTGTTTCTGCTGTGCCGTACTTTTTATATTAATCAGGGGCTTAAGTGCTATTTGCCGTGTTTGCCCTGAATTTCGGGCTTATTGGGTATTGGCGAATTTGCCTGTCTGTGGTCAAATGCCCTGATTTTAAAATTCAAGATGGGTTAAATTATGAAAAAAATAGTTCTGTTAGTTGCTTTGATGTCTCTGGTTCCGGTTGTGCATGCAGAAGAAGGTCAGGGCCCGATTGATGCCAAGCGTCTTTATATCGGTGGTGGCCTGGGTTTTAACAGTGCAGGCGGTGGTAGCGGTCAGGGGTTCCAGTTTTTCGGCGGATATGATTTTAAATTTAAAATAAATGAAGACATTTCCAGCGCCCTGGAGATCGGTTATATGGATAGCAGTGATTTCGATTATTACTATGGTAGTAGCAAAGGTGATGCTGCAAAAGGGCTATGGGCTGCCATGGTTGAATCGGTTCCGGTATCAAGCAAAACCGATCTGCTGGCACGCCTGGGTTATGATTTCGGTGATGATGACGGCTTTATGCTCGGCACCGGTATGCAGTATAAATTTGATACCAAGGTTGCCATGCGCATGGAATACGTTGCCCGTCAGCACGTTAACAGCCTGCAGGTCAATGTACTGGTCAAGTTCTAGGTTTTTAAGTCCAGCGTTTCAGGTTACAGGTTATTATTTATAACCTGTAACTTATAACTTCTTTTTATGACCAACCGTATCGAAGACATTCTTGACTTCTGGTTTGGTGCATTCCCGACACCGTATTCTGCCGATCCTGCTAAAGCGGATATGTGGTTTAAAAACGGTGCCGCTTACGATACCGATATTTTTATCCGCTTCGGCGTGGACTACGAAAAAGCCGTTAACGGCGAACTCGACCACTGGCTGGATTCTTTTCGTGGACGGCTGGCATTAATTATTCTGCTTGACCAGTTTTCCCGCCACATCCACCGTGGTTCTGCCGCGGCCTTTGCCCAGGACGAAAAAGCCCAGGCCATCTGTATTGACGGTATCGGTGCCGGTGATGACATGCGCGCGCATTCTATTGAGCGCAGTTTTTTCTACCTGCCGCTGGAGCATGCCGAGGATATTGAAAAACAGACACTGTCGGTACGGGCCTATACGCAACTGGTACAGGACGTACCGCAGGAATACCGGCAGCCATTCGAGATGAGCCTGCAGTATGCAAAAAACCATTTTTACGTAATTGAGAAGTTTGGACGTTTTCCCGAGTTGAATGAAATACTGGGTCGGGAGAGTACGGTGGAAGAGATTGCCTTTATAGAAAGTGGTGAATATTCGTTTTTGTGAATAAAAAATTGTTCACCACAGAGGCACGGAGGACGCAGAGAAAAACATTCTATTTATTTTAACGCGCCGTAGGCGCGTTAAAATATAAAACCTCTGTGCTCTCCGTGCCTCTGTGGTGAAAAATTAGTTTTACGTGCCGGTAATATACTTGTCCCGTAACTCGCGGCGCAGGATCTTGCCCACATTGGTCTTCGGCAGTTCGTCGGTGAATACAATTATTTTCGGTACTTTATAACTGGTTAGACCTTCACGGCAGTAATCTTTTAATGCCTGCTCGGTCAGTGCCTCGTCGGTTTTGACCACGATAGCCATGACCACTTCACCGCTGTGTTCATCGGGTTTGCCGATAACGCCAACTTCAAGTACGCCGGGATGCGAGGCGATGACATCTTCAACCTCGTTGGGGAAGACGTTGAAACCGGAAACCAGGATCATGTCTTTTTTGCGGTCTACAATCTGCACAAAACCGTTTTCGTCCATAAAGCCGATATCGCCGGTATGCAGCCAGCCGTCGTTGCTTAATACCAGTGAAGTCTCTTTCGGCCGTTTCCAGTAACCTTCCATTACCTGCGGGCCGCGGATACATATCTCACCCTGTTCACCCAGTGGCAGTTCGTTCCAGTCATCATCCTGTATGGAAACTTCGGTGGAAGAAATGGGCAGGCCGATTTTTCCGTTGAATTCCTTCAGGTCGAGCGGGTTGATACAGGCGGCCGGCGAGGTTTCGGTCAGGCCGTAGGCTTCGACCAGAGTGACGCCGGTGACTTCTTTCCAGCGTTCAGCCACGCCGCGCTGCACGGCCATGCCGCCGCCCAGTACGACCTTCAGGCTTGAGAAGTCGAGATTTTTAAAGTCGGGATGGTTCAGCAAACCGTTAAATAATGTATTCACCCCGGTAATGGCGTGGAATCTTGTTGCCTGCAGTTCTTTCACAAAACCGTTGATATCGCGCGGGTTGGTTATCAGGTAATTACACCAGCCATATTTCATAAAGGTCAGGCAGTTGGCGGTCAGGGAAAAGATATGATAAAGCGGCAGGGCGGTAATAATGGTGCCCTTTTCATTGCCGATACTGCCGTCAATCCAGGCCGATGCCTGTTGCATATTGGCGACCATGTTTCGGTTGCTCAGTATGGCGCCCTTGGCGACGCCGGTGGTTCCCCCGGTGTATTGCAGGAAAGCCGTATCTGAATGGTTGGTAAGGACGGTCTGGAAGCGGTGGCGGGCACCGAATTTTAACGCCTGTTTGAAAGCAACGGCATTTTTAAGGCTAAAGGGAGGCACCATTTTTTTAATGTGCTTGACCACGGCATTGATAATGAAGCCCTTGAGCGGCGACAGCATGTCGCCCATTTTGGTGGTGATGACATGTTCTACCGGTGTTTCATCAATCACTTCCTGTAGAACGTGGGCGAAGTTTTCGATGATAATAATGGCTTTGGCGCCGGAGTCGGTCAGCTGGTGTTTCAGTTCGCGCGACGTGTACAGCGGGTTGGTGTTCACCACGACCAGGCCGGCGCGCAGAATGGCGAATATTGAAATCGGGTCCTGCAGCAGGTTGGGCATCATAACGGCAACACGATCGCCTTTTTCCAGACCCAGTTCGTACTTCAGGTAGGCGCCAAGCTGGGCAGTATAAATATCAATTTCACGGTAGCTCAGGGTTTTGCCAAAATTGGTATAGGCCGGGAAGTCCGCGAATTTAGCGACACTGGTATCAAAAATATCTGCAACGGAAGAGTAGGCATTGATATCAATCTCTTCGGGTACGCCGGCAGGGTAACTTTTTAACCAGGGCTTCTGCATATTTATTACTCCTTGTTGAATAACTTAAATCAGTAGGCCAAGAATAACCCTGTCAGTTATATTTTTCATTACTTTTTTAAGAAATAGTCTTATTTTTTGTCATGTTTGACTTAGGGAGCCTCTGAATGACACTTGTTCAGAGGCTCCTTAGTACTGCCACCATAATGACAGGACGGGAATATAGGTAACGGCTAATAACCAGACAAGCATGATCAGCAAAAACGGCAGGGTCGAGCGGAACAGGGCCAGCACCGGTTTGTTAAAACGCTGGCTGGCGATAAACAGGTTGATGCCCACCGGTGGCGTTGAATAACCGATTTCAAGGTTGGCAAGAAAGATAATGCCGAGGTGGATAGGGTGAATGTTGTAGCGGTCGGCCAGTGGCAATATTAAGGGCACAACGACCAGTATGGCGGAGAATATATCCATTATCGCGCCGACCAGCAGCAGGAACAGGTTAAGCAGAATCAGGAACTGTATTTTAGAGTCGATGAACTGTTCGACAAAAGCCAGCAGTCGCATCGGGATCTGGGCATCGATCAACAGGTTGGTTAATCCCAGTGCAACCAGCAGGATAATAATCAGGCTGCCAAATAATAAACTGCTTTCGGTGAGCAGACGGAGGCCATGGGTTTTCAGCGAGAGCTCCCTGTAAACCACCATTTCAACAAACAACACGTAGGCCGCGGTGACGGCGGCGGCTTCGGTCAGGGAGACAAAGCCGCCAAAGATGCCGACCACAATGCCGACCGGCAGAAACAGGTCCCAGGCACAGTCCCTGCTGCGGCGTATCACGTCGCGCAGCACAAACGGGTGGTGCGTAACGTTGCACTGCTGCGCCTTGCGCATGCTGTACAGGCTGAGCAGCGCAATCAGCAGCAAGCCCGGAAGCAGCCCGGCAAGAAACATGTTTTCAATACTGACATTGGCAACAATGCCATAGATAAGAATGGCCAGACTGGGCGGAAACAGCAAGCCCAGCGAACCGGAGGTGGTGAGCAGGCCCAGGCTGAAATTGCGTTCATAGCCTTCATTTTTCAGTACCGGGTAAAGCAGGCCGCCAAGAGCCAGGATGGTGACTCCGGAGGCGCCGGAGAACATGGTGAAAAAAGCGCAGCTGACGATGGCAACAATGGCAATGCCACCTGGCAGAAAACCGAAGCTGGCGCGATAGAAGGTGACCAGCCGCTGAGCGGTGCCGCCATTGGCCATGACGACGCCGGCCAGAATGAATAATGGCAGCGCCACCATATTGGGTGACGCGGCCAGGCGGTTCATCTCGATAACAAGAATATCGGGACTGATTTCGGAGGAGTAACTGGCCAGCATGGCGCCGGCTGCCAGAACGGTAAATAATGGCGCACCGATCAGGGCGAACGCAAGCAGTATAAAAATGACGGCGGTCATCATTTTTGTGCCCCGGTTTTACTCATTGCGTTGTAGCCGAAATGGATGCTCATCAGGGCAAAGCCCAGCGGGTAGACCACGGTAAAAGGCAGGATCCAGCGTTCATTCGGCGGTGCATATTGCCATTCGTCGAGCACAAAAATGATCGAGTAATAACATAGCAGGCCGCAGACAATTGCTGCGAACAGCTGAAGTGGCAGGTGTAACCTGTCTTTTGTTCGCGGGCTGAGCAGGATGTTCAGGGCGTCGGTTTTTATATGGCTGCTTTTTGCGGTGGCCAGGGCGGCGCCCATCATGCCGCATACCACCAGCAGGTGGCGGTTGATTATATCGATTTGCGGATAACCGAAATCAAACAGGTTGCGGATCAGGATCTGAAAGATTGAAAGCGCCAGTAACAAAAACAGGCCGCCGGCCGCCAGCCAGGTTTCCAGTTGCTGCAGGCGTTGGTTAATGGATTCTAATATCGCTGGCATGGGTTCATTTTTTTCGAATGAATGAGTCAAGATCCTTGCTTCGTCAGGATGACAGAATTATCGCAGCGTTGTCATCCCGAACGTTTCTGTGCAGCATCCTGTTTCTGTTTATGATCCTGTCGATAGGTGTTCAGGTTCATCAGGGCTTTATCAAAAAATGTTTTCGGGAAATAACCGGTTTCTATCAGGTGAGCGGCTGCCTTGTCACGAATCGCTATAAATTCATCCATATTGACCTGGTCCCAGTCCCAGACAAATTTAACGCCGTTATCAATTAACAGCTGCTTGCTTTTAACGTTCTCCCGGCGGGTCTGCTCACGGATCTCGTCACTGGCCTTTATGCCTGAGGTTTTAAGCAGCTGCTGCAGGTCTTCCGGTAGCTTGTTGAAGAAACGGCTGCTGACAACGACGGCGCCAATGGCGTTGGTGACCGAAATGTGAGAGGCGTATTTTACTTTTGAGTACCACTGCAGGGCGATGGCGCCAAAGGTGGACATGTATACCGTGTCGATGCTGCCATGTTTTGCCGACAGCTGAGGGTAGACATCAATAATCGATAACGGAACCGGCTTGATGTCGGCGGCGGCAAACAGGGCTTCGCCCAGCGGATCACCCTGCCATAACCAGATGCGGCTGTTGCGCATGTCTTCGATGGACTCGATTTTATGCTTGGAAAAAAAGTGGATAAAGCCGACTTCCGGCCAGCCTATCAGTTCGAAGCCGTTGTCGCGAAAACCGGCTTCGATTTCCGGCATTAACTGCTGCCTGACGTAATCGGATTCATCGGTGTTCTGAAACAGGAACGGTAGTTCCAGTATGCGTGCCGGCGAATAGATGCGGCCGATGCCGTAACCGCTGAACAGGCCGCCGTGCAGCTGGCCCTTGCGGATCTTGCGCAACACGTCGGGTTCGTCACCCATGATACCGCCGGGATAGATTTTAAACTTGAGGCGGCCGTTGCTTTGCTGTTCGATATCCCTGACCCAGTTGTCCAGGGTTTTTGTCCAGGCGGTGCCGGTGGGCAGCAGGGTGGCAAACTTCAGGGTATAGGTTTTTTCTGCCAGTGCATTGTGCGTGAGCAGTAACAGGGCGGTGGTTAGCAGTGCCGATAATAAGCGGTTGTTTTTTAAAACCATTGGTCTTCCTTGCTCAGTAGCCGTTTCGCCTTGCGCTTGGCAATCTGGTTTAATAAGGTCAGTTCGGGGTACAGGTCTTCCGGTGCGTCAATGATTGTTGTCAGGCGCCGGTGAAAATCGGCTCGGTCAAACATCTGTCGTGACAAATACTGCGCCTGCAGTAAATCCACGATCAGCAGTTTGTTGTCGTTGATTTGCCGGGCGCGGTCAAAATGGTTTTTTGCTTTTTCAAAGTCGCCGCCGAACATGGGCGGGCGGGCGCCGTAATACACGCCGAAATACATGTGTGCGCTGCCGTAATAAAAAGTGTCATCCAGTTGCAGTACGCGCTGCATCATGAGTGTGGGTTTGGCCAGTTGAATCAGGCTGCTGGAATCATCACGGTTCAGGTCAATCCATTTTGCCCAGTTGCTGGCGGTCCAGAACAGGGCGGCAACATCTTCTTTGTCCAGTTTTGCCAGTTGCTGTTCGAATTCATCCGGGCTGGTTTTTTTTATATCTTTTATACCGAGCAGGTCGAGGGCGATCAGGCCGTGCTTGAGGCCGCGCTGGTAGAAACGGTCGGCGCGTTTGATGTTTTTGTCTTCATTAAAACCATACGATAAACCGTAATA
>JAJRTD010000014.1 GCA_024278435.1 Gammaproteobacteria bacterium
AGAATATGACGGCCGGAGACAAAACCAACATGACCGCCATGACTGGTCACCAGCAGATCGACTGCCTTGCTTATCTCCGTTTTACCCGGTAGCGTACTGTCGTACATAAAAGGATCGTCGGCGGAATGTATCACCCTTGTCGGCGTATGAATGTTTTTCAGATACTGACGACTGCTGCAGCGGTCATAATAATCCTGGGCACCGGAAAAGCCGTGTAGTGGTGCGGTAATCCTGTCATCGTAAGCGCGGAAACTTTTTAGCTGATTGACATCAACCGTTAACGGTGACGGCATTTTTTTGAATTTTTCGGTGTAGGTTCTTCTCAGTGACAGCAGCAGGTGCTGGCGATAGATTTTTGACAGGCCGCTTTCAAGCCGCTGTGCGGCATCATGCAACCTGAAAGGCACGGAAACCGCAACGGCTTTTTTTAACGGGTTCCGTTTGCCGGTTTCACCCAGCCATTTCAGTAAAACATTACCACCCAGTGAATAACCGACTGCTGCGTAAGGATAGGCACCGGTTTTACTTTTAATATGCCCGGCAATAAAAGCAACATCACCGGTCTCTCCCGAATGGTAAGCCCTGGGCAGGCGATTGCTGCGGCCACTACAGCCGCGAAAATGCATAAATACCGGCCGGTAACCTGACTGATCCAGCTTGTACATTATGCCATTGGCATAATGCGACTCGACATTACCTTCAAGACCATGCAGCACCAGGACTATTTTATCCGATGTGTTTTTGCTCCAGCACAGATCGATAAAATCGCCGTCATCCAGCTCCACCTGTTCAGCCACCAGGTCCAGCTTATGACGTTTTTTAAAAAACACCGGCCACAGCGTCTGCAAATGCGGCGAGCGCAACCACCAGGCAGGTTTAAAGTCAGCTGTTTTCACTAATAAATCAAAAACCCTGTAATGGCGTTGTCCGGATATCCTGTACCAGCGCGGCCAGCTGCGCATCACTGGAGACCGCGTTTCCCAGCAACAGGTCAAGCAGGGTCTGGTCAGGATAGGACAGCAACTGTTCGAACACCTGTTTTTGCTGAGGACTTAATGCCGCTGCTTTTTTATCAACGAAGTTATTCAGTATAAGGTCAAGCTCGAGCATACCGCGACGGCATTGCCATTTGTAATTTACCGACAGCTCACTACTGGTATCAAAACTCATTTGTTGCCATCCTGAACGACAGTGATCCTATACATTGATGCAGGTGATTGTGGAGAAAGATCCTTCACTATCGTTCAGGATGACATAAAATTCATTATTCATTGATTTACAGCGACCGCTTGACCATCTTGTGCTTGATCCGCCCGATCGCTTTTGTCGGGTTCAAGCCTTTTGGACAAACCTGTACACAGTTCATAATGGTGTGACAGCGAAACAGCTTGAACGGCCCTTCCAGGTCTTCCAGGCGTTGCTCCATGGCCTGGTCACGAGTATCCTCAATAAAACGCGATGCCTGCAATAAAGCAGCCGGGCCCAGGAACTTGTCAGGATTCCACCAGAATGAAGGGCAGGATGTTGAGCAGCAGGCGCATAGAACACACTCATACAGGCCATCCAGCTGCTCACGTTGTTTTGGCGTTTGCGGCAGTTCGACTTCCGGCATCGGGTCATTAACAATAAGATAGGGTTTGACCGCGCGGTACTGCTTGTAAAACTGGTCCATGTCGATAATCAGGTCACGAATCACCGGCAGGCCGGGCAAGGGTTTGATTTCGACCGGCTGTTTCAAACTGTCCAGCGGCGTAATACAGGCCAGGCCGTTAACACCGTTGATGTTCATGCCGTCAGAACCGCAAACCCCTTCGCCACAGGAACGGCGAAAACTCAGGCTCTCATCCTGCTCATCCTTTATGCGCAGCAATGCGGCCAGCAACATCATCCCCGGCTCGATATCATGCAGCTCATACTCCCGGACATAAGGCTTGTTATCCACCTCCGGGTTATAACGGTATATCATGAACTTCACCAGTTACACTCCTGCCATTGTTCGTTGTTCGTTGCAGCGTTTGTCAACGCTGTTAATAGACTCTCGGTTTCGGCGGAAAGCTTTCAACCGACATCGGCCGGGTTCTTACCGGTTTATAGTCCAGCCCGTTTTCAAAAGAATATAAACTGTGGCGCATCCAGGTTTTGTCATCACGATCGGGAAAATCAATCCGGGAATGTGCACCCCGACTTTCTTCACGTGCATAGGCGCAATGAATGGTTGCCTGCGCAACGGCCATTAGATTTTCCAGCTCAAAGGCCTCGACTTTTGCCGTGTTAAACGTATGACTCTGGTCATCAATTTTTATATTCTTCATGCGGCCAGCAAGCTGCTCGATTTTATCGACGCCTTGCTGCAGAATGTCCCGGTTTCTGAATACCCCGCAATGGTCTTCCATGGTCTGCTTTAGCTCCTTGCGCAGGCTCGCGACGGTTTCATGGTCAGCACCACTGGCTGCTGCGGGCCTGTCATATTGCGTAGCCTTGTCCACAGCGCGCTGGATCACCGCTTCATCAATCGAGTGGTGATATTTGTTTTCCTGCAGATATTCAATAATGTGATTGGCTGCCGCACGGCCAAACACCAGGATATCCAGCAATGAATTGCCTCCGAGGCGGTTACCGCCATGCACCGATACGCAGGCGCACTCACCGGCCGCATATAAACCGGCCACTGGCTCTTCCGGGGTATCCTTGAC
>JAJRTD010000221.1 GCA_024278435.1 Gammaproteobacteria bacterium
ACCGGCAAGGAACAGTCCATTGTGATCAAGGCCTCCAGCGGCCTGTCCGAGGAAGAAGTTGATCAGATGATCAAGGATGCCGAAGCACATGCTGACGAGGATAAAAAAGCTCGTGAACTGATCGATGCTAAAAATACAGCTGAAAACGTCATTCACGCCACTGAAAAATCCATCAAGGAACTGGGTGACAAAGTGGATGCCGCTGAGAAATCTGCAGCCGAAGCCGCCATTGCAGAGCTGAAAACCGCACTGGAAGGTGACGACAAGGATGCCATCGAGGCCAAAAGCCAGGCGCTGACCGAAGCGGCCGGCAAGATCGCCGAGAAAGCCTATGCTGAGCAACAGGGCCAGCAGCCTGGCGCTGGAGCAGCCGCCGGTGGCGAACAGCCTGAAAACAAAGCGGCTGACGACGATGTTGTCGATGCGGAGTTTGAAGAAGTAAAGGATGACAAGGACAGCAAATAAAAACTGTTTGTAAGGAAGAATTGTTATAAGACGACCGTAGAGGCGCAAAGTACGTAGATAACATTAACAGTGTCTCTGCGTACTTTGCGCCTCTACGGTTGATTTGTTTGAGTAAATACAGATTTTAAAGAATAAAAACTATGTCTAAACGGTGTTATTACGAAGTACTGGGTGTGTCACGCGATGCCAGTGATGCAGAATTAAAAAAGGCATATCGTCGCCTGGCGATGAAATATCATCCGGACCGCAATGCCGGTGATTCAGATGAATCCGAAGCAAAGTTCAAGGAGGCCAAGGAGGCACACGAAGTGCTCTCCGATGCCAACAAACGCGCCGCTTATGACCAGTACGGCCATGCCGGTGTCGATCCTTCAATGGGCGGACGCCCGGGTGCCGGCGCCGGTGGTTTCGAGGATATTTTCGGTGATGTTTTCGGAGATATCTTCGGTGGTGGCGGCCGTCGCGGTGGCCACCGGGCACAACGTGGATCCGACCTGCAATACAACCTCGAACTGACGCTGGAAGAAGCGGTATTCGGTACCGAGGTAAAAATCCGGGTACCGACACTGGTGAGCTGTAAAACCTGTGACGGCA
Organism: Gammaproteobacteria bacterium; assembly: GCA_024278435.1. Taxonomy (GTDB): domain Bacteria; phylum Pseudomonadota; class Gammaproteobacteria; order SZUA-229; family SZUA-229. The sequence goes on from JAJRTD010000221.1 coordinate 1,060, forward strand.
GCGGTGCCAAAAAAGGCACCTCGGCGACCACCTGTAGCACCTGTGGTGGTGCCGGGCAGGTACGTATGCAGCAGGGCTTCTTTGCCGTACAGCAGACCTGTCCGCAATGTCGCGGCAAGGGCAAGATCATTTCCAGCCCCTGTCCGGACTGTCGTGGCCAGGGCCGCAAGCAGGAGCAGAAAACACTGAACGTCAAAGTGCCTGCCGGTGTCGACAGCGGTGACCGTATCCGCCTGTCCAATGAGGGCGAAGCCGGTGAAAGCGGCGCACCTAATGGTGACCTGTATGTACAGATGCGCGTTAAGCCGCATGACATATTCAGCCGCGAAGACAATGACCTGTTCTGCGAAATGCCGATTTCAATTGCTACCGCCGCCCTGGGTGGCGAAATCGAAGTACCGACCCTGGACGGAAAGCTGCGCCTGAAAATCCCCGCAGAAACCCAGAGCGGCAAACTGTTCCGCATGCGCGGCAAGGGCGTGAAACCGGTTCGCGGCGGCATGACCGGCGACCTGTTATGCCGGGTCAATGTGGAAACACCGGTCAAGTTAAGCAGCAAGCAGAAAGAACTGCTGAAGGAATTTGAAAAATCCATCCAGGAAGACGGCAAACATCACAGCCCGCAACACGCGTCCTGGGGTGATCGCATGAAAAAATTCTTTGATGATTTAACCGCCTGACTAGAAACTGTTTCACCACAGAGGCGCAGAGTACACAGAGAAAAGCCTGTTTTTTTTAGCCTGTCCAAAGGTAGTGATAATTTATTCGTACGCAGTGCCAGTGTATGCGTTCGTCGTGCGAATAAATTTACACCTGTTAACACTGCTGTCCCGTTAATTTGATAAGGTCATCCTGAGTGTAGCGAAGCGGAACCGAAGGATCTTAAATCCCGCTGATACGGCACTTAAGATCCTTCCACTACACTGCGCTCCGGTCAGGATGACAGAATATCAGCCGTGCCGGTTTCATGTCGAATGAAATAACAAATACCTGCGTAGTCATATACAGCTGATTTTGGGCTGATCTCAAAATAGTTAACAGGTCACTACTGTCCCGTTAAAGGATTTTCTCCGTGTACTCTGCGCCTGTGTGGTGAATATTTTTGTTTTTTTCAGTACCGATTAGTGGCAAACTAGCAAAATAATAATAATTACCGGGGTACTTCATGTTAAACATTGCCGTCACCGGCGCCGCCGGGCGTATGGGTCGCAACCTGATCCAGGCCTGCAACGAAAACACCAACTGCCGACTGGCCGCTGCCATCGAACATGAAAGCAGCCCCTTTATCGGTAATGATGCCGGCGAACTGGCCGCTGTCGGCACCCTGAATATCCCGCTGCTGTCACAACTGGCCGCTGCCGCCGCTGATTTTCATACCCTGATCGATTTCACCCGTCCCGACGTCACCCTGAAAAATATTGAAACCTGCGTGACCCACGGTAAAAACATCATTATCGGTACCACCGGTTTTAGCGATGATGAAAAACAACAGATCCATAAAGCCGCCGAATCCATTGGTATCGTCTTTGCCCCCAATATGAGCGTTGGCGTCAACCTGTGTTTTAAACTGCTCGATATCGCAGCCCGGGTGCTGGGTGACGAGGTGGACATCGAAGTGATCGAAGCTCATCATCGCCATAAGGTTGATGCCCCCTCGGGTACTGCCTTGCGTATGGGTGAAGTGGTGGCCGAGGCCCTTGGCCGCAATCTGGATGACTGCGCCGTATACGGACGTGAAGGCGTTACCGGTGAACGCGAGCGTAAAACCATCGGCTTTGAAACCATACGTGCCGGTGATATTGTCGGTGACCACACCGTGATGTTTGCCGACATCGGTGAACGCGTCGAAATAACGCACAAAGCCTCCAGCCGCATGACCTTTGCCAACGGTGCCATACGTGCCGCACTGTGGCTGCAGGATAAAAACAGCGGTTTATATGATATGCAGGACGTGCTTGATCTGAAATAATAGGCAAGCTGGTTTCTTACGACCGGCAGATAAAATAAATTAAAGCGCCAGGATAAAGCGGATACATAAGGAAATTCTAATAAATGTCATTCAGAGTGGTAGCGAAGAATCTGATACCCCCGCAACCTGTTACAGCACAGTGGTTTAAGATCCATCGACTGCACCCGGGATGACAAATACTGAATTAATCAGAGTTTCCGTAATAATAAAAAGATAAAACAGGTAGGGTAGAAAAGTGGATGGTATGAATATTGTTGTTGTTTTCCCCGGTC
>JAJRTD010000222.1 GCA_024278435.1 Gammaproteobacteria bacterium
GACACAAGGTTTTCTTTATGAATAAGGCTCTCCACCAGTACACCGGCAACATGGAACACCACCAGAAACAGCGTGAAGTTGGCGAAGAACTCATGCACCTCCTCCAGAATACCGGACCAGAAACCACCCGGCTGTGTAAACCAGTAAGCCAGTGGCCCCGCCTGCTCTTCAGCTCCCAGCAGTACAACGCCGCTTGCGGCAGTTAGCAGCAGGCTGAACATCAGCAAAAAGACCATGGCGCCACCGGCCGGGTTATGGCCAAGGTATCGCCTGGCCCTGAGACGCAGGGTATCTTTCAGGAACTGAATGATGGTCTCCCGGCTGTATAAAAAGTCGGAAAACCGCGCGTAACGGGTACCGATAAAACCCCATATAAAACGGATGCCCAGCAGGAGAATGATCAGGTAGCCGGCCCAACTATGGACAGTGACAAGATCATCCCCGGTGAGATAGGCAATGGTAAACGCAGTGACCAGGGCCCAGTGGAAAAACCTTACCAGCGGATCCCATACTCTGATTTGAGATGTTTCAGTCACAATATTTGGCTCTCCCGTTATTCACTGGCCCCACTGTATCAATGCAAGCTGAAACCAGGCTGAAAATTGTTTTTATTGGCGGATTCTATGACATTACCTTTAATATCAAGGACTTTTGACAGGAATTGCATTAACGGTTTGGCCACAGCTGCAGGTGTTAGATCGTAGATCGGATTAGCACAGCGTAATCCGACGTTTTTTCTGCTTTATATCTGGCTAATGTCGGGTTACGCTGCGCTAAGCCGACCTACGTTATAAAGTATGTTGCGGGCCTGTAATGAATCAATCCGGCGGGGATACAGGCATTACAGGTTTTTACCCTGATTTCCACAGGCTTGTGTGGGTGCTTGCATGGGGTTGAGGTGGGGGCGAGAAAATGGATATGTTGCAGGGTGAATTCGGTGATCGTTTCGAAAAGGATACAGCACTGGGCGAAGTTAACCAATTAAAACTCTGCGTCTCTGCGGTGAAGGCTTTGGCCTGGTTTTTTTATTATATTCCGCGTGCGAATTTATTCGCACGAACATCTCTGATACAACCACTGGCCTACAACCTATAACTTATAATCAGGCCTCTCCTCCAGATCGCAGTGATTGAATTCTGTGTTTATTGGGGGTAAAACTAAGCTGATCAGCATTTGTTTTTCATTGCGAGCCGCTCCATGCCACCCAGCAACATTATTGATCTACCTGAACTGCGCGACAGCACCGGCGTATTTCACGATCGCGCTGACGCCGGGCAGCGTCTTGCCGCAATGCTGGTCGAATACCGGGGAAGCAACGCGCTGCTGCTGGGCATTCCTGCCGGTGGTGTGCCGGTGGCTGCCGAAATAGCCCGTGAACTGGATCTGCCGCTGGATATACTGGGTGCCAGCAAGGTACTGCTGCCATGGAACACCGAAGCCGGCTATGGCGCCGTGGCCTTCGATGGCAGTGTCTGGCTCAATCCTGAATACATCGAGCATTACCGCCTGCGGCAGGAAACCATTGAGGAAGGTGTGGCCGCAGCAAAGACCAAGGTGCAGCGCAGGATGCAGCGCTTTCGCGGTGACCGCCCTTTCCCGCCATTAAAAGATCGCCCGGTTATCCTTGTCGATGACGGCATCGCTGCCGGCTCAACCCTGCGCGCCGCCATCACCGCAGTCCAAAATGCCGGCGCCGGGCAGATTATCGTTTCGGTACCAACTGGACATTCACATTCAGTCGAGCAAATCGCCGGACTGGTAGACAAACTGTATTGCGCCAATATCAGAAGCGGGTTCAGCTTTGCCGTGGCTGCTGCCTATGAACAATGGACAGACGTGAGTGAAGATGAAGTGGCGGCGATTCTGAAAAACAATTAAATGATATTAAGGAGCCTCTGAACAAGTCGTGAATATGCATCTTGAGTCCAGAATTTCTCATGGCTACGTTACTAAGCCATTGCCATAGAATAACTATTACAATCACTTAGCGCCTTGCCCTGAAAAATTCTGAATCTCAATCTGCTACATCCAGACTTATTCAGAGGCTCCTTAAATAAAAAAAGGGGGGGAGCAGACTCCTTTTATTTATAGATCTTAGAGCACCCGTCGATACCTGATTATGCGTATAAAGGGTGTCGCCATAAAAAGCACCAGGATAATAATCGACAAGGCCAGAAGGTCAAAGTTTGCCAGTGTAATTGCAATGGCAAAAGCGATAAGCATGGAAGCCGCTGCATCAATAATCACGCCACGGACCAGCTTCCGGCGAACGGTCTCTGTCTCATCACCAACGATAAACAGGAACAGCACCGGCAACATGAAATGCAGCGGCGCATAAAAGACGGCAATGATAATCCAGATAGTAATGTCGTTCATGTGAACACCAGTAATGTACCGTGAGGAATCAGCGAACAGTGGCAACAGGTAGGTGTAAATTCATTTGCACAGCGGTGCCAGAGTATACGCTCGTCGTGCGAATGAATTCACACTTACAGCCGGGCTCATCTGGTGACGGTGAGAACCCTGTAAAAATGGTGGCTATGGGTGGACTTGAACCACCGACCCCAGCATTATGAATGCTGTGCTCTAACCAGCTGAGCTACATAGCCTTTATTCAGGTATATCAGGAGGGATTTGAACCTTCTGTGAAGGGCGCAGATTTTCCCGTTTTATTGGCCTGTTGTCAATATTTACGGGGGTATAGTAATCAATTTGTCAGTTGCCGGGCCACTTTTATCTGCAATCTTTTAAGATCCTTCCACTTCGCTGCGCTACGGTCAGGATGACAGCTATTTATCGTTACGGTCAGGATGATAACTATTTATAGTGGTTATACGTTAAAGCGGAAGTGCATGACATCGCCGTCCTGTACGATATAGTCCTTGCCTTCTACTCTCAGTTTGCCCGCTTCTTTGGCGCCCTGCTCACCGCCAAACTCGACAAAGTCCTCGTAGGCAATGGTTTCGGCGCGGATAAAGCCTTTTTCGAAGTCGGTGTGGATGACTGCCGCTGCCTTGGGCGCGGTGGCACCGATGGCGACGGTCCAGGCACGCACTTCCTTAACACCGGCGGTGAAGTAGGTTTGCAGGCCCAGCAGCTTGTAGCCAGCGCGAATCACGCGGTTCAGGCCCGGCTCATCCAGGCCCAGTTCATCGAGAAACTCTCTGGCTTCATCGGCGTCCAGTTCAATCAGCTCTTCTTCAATAGCAGCACACACGGGAACCACGATGGCGCCTTCCGTTGCCGCCCGCTCGCTGACCGCATCCAGGTAAGGGTTGTTGTCAAAACCGTCATCACTGACATTGGCGATATACATTACCGGTTTGACCGTCAGCAGGTGCAGCTCATAAAGGTCTTTCAGTTCATCCTCCGACAGCCCCATGGAACGCACCGGTCGGGTTTCGTTGAGGTGGGCGGCAACTTTTTGCAGCAGCTCGAATTTCGCTTTGGCTGTCTTGTCACCGCTTTTGGCAACCCGCCCTACCTTGTCGGCGGCTTTTTCAACCGATTCAAGATCGGCCAGTGCCAGCTCGGTATCAATAACTTCGATATCGCTGATAGGATTGATCTTGCCATCA
>JAJRTD010000223.1 GCA_024278435.1 Gammaproteobacteria bacterium
CCCCGAGACTGACGGTGGTTGTGATGACAGTATTGCCGGCCTGTATGCGTAAATCCTCTATGGCCTTGCGTATTCGTTCAGCCAGCTTCGTTGCCTGTTTGAGTGACGTTTGCGGCAGTACAATAGCAAATTCCTCACCACCCCAGCGAACCAGTACATCTTTTTCACGGACAATCTCTCCCAGGGTGGATGACAGGGTTCTTAATACGGCATCCCCTGCGGCATGACCGTGGCGGTCGTTAATGTCCTTGAATTTATCAATATCCAGCAAAATAAGGCAGAGTTTTTCCCGGTTCTGAACAGCAGTCTGCCAGATGTCTTTTGATATTTCGTCAAAGGCCAGGCGGTTATTCAGCCGGGTCAGAATATCGGTGCGCGCCAGCCTGTGTGCCTGTTGCCTTTCATTTTGTGCATGGCGGATCTGTCCGGCAAGGGCAATGGACAGCAGGATCGAGTCAAAGGCGACGGCAATCTCGCCGGCATGGAAGGTCAGCGATGTAAACGGAATAATATCGAGTACACTAAGCGGGGTGATCGTTGCGGCAACCAGGGTGGCAGCGGTGGCGACCATGTAATAAACCGCATCGCTATGGCCTTTTCTATAACTGAGGATGGCGTAGTAAAACGTGGCCAGCGAGAACGTCATCAGGTAGAAAACACCCGCCTTGACACTGGCCATGTCCATATCCAGAGCGACAAAAATGAGCTGCAGGGTACACAGGGCTGCACAGAAACCCAGGGTGTAAAAATACAGCCGCGGGAACAGTTGTTTTATACGCAAAAATGAAAGAGCGAAAAGAACCCCGGCGGTTGCATACAGGGTAATGGATAGACTGTTGACCCAGTGCTGGAACTGGCTGGCATCGGGCCACAGGTACAGGTAGCCATGACCGGTAAAGGCAAGATTATTAAACAGGTACATGGCCAGATAGAATACATAGAACAGGTAGCGTTGCTGCCTTATGGAAAGATAAAGCATCAGGTTGAACAGAAGCAGGCCGCTGATAATGCCATAGAGCAGGCCGTAGCCGTAGGCGGCAGAGGTGTCGCGTTTACTGGCGTAGTCCAGGCTGGTGAAAGCGACCGGCAGGATCATCGGCTCATGGGTTTCCAGGCGCAGGTAGATTTCACTGTCGCCGGGTGAAAAGGCCTGTTCGAAAACAAAAAGACGGTGATCAACCTGGCGTGAGTCAAGTGGCCGAGCCATGCCGGTTCTGAACTCGGCAAGCAGCTGATTGTTTTTCAGCAGGTAAAAGTCGACCTTTCCCAGCCAGGGTGTTTCGACCGTCAGGCGGCGAAGCAGGGTTTTAGCGGTCGGGTTGTGTACATTGATTTTCAGCCAGATACCGTAGGGGTTGAGGCCGAAACCGGCGACCGGTTTATTGACCGGCTGAAACTTTCCCTGGCGGTCGGCCTGCATGGCCTGTTGCAGGCTGAGTGTATTGCCGGTTTCGAGAAGAAACGCGGTATAGCGCCCGGTGGTGTCATATTCCTGCCGAATGTCCAGCGACCCTGCACCGAGCGCCCGGGCACTGAACGAGATTGTTAGCAGGCTGCATAACAGGAAAAGAAAAAAACGGCAGCCGCGCAACTTACTTGAGTATCTCACATTCTTCTTCCAGCTAGACAAGGCGGCCGGCGTGCTGAAGCGGTAACCGGGCTATTTTTCCGGGCATTCGTTGTTCCCCCTGGTGTTGTAGATTGCGTTCCTGCCACCCTGTTTGGCTTTGTAAAGGTTGGCATCTGCCATCGAAAACAACTCGTCAATTGTCGCTGTGCTATCTGTTTTCTGTGATACGCCGATGCTGACAGTGGTTTTTATTATTGCGCCGTCTGTTTTTATCTGCAGGTTTTCGATTTCCTTGCGGATACGTTCGGCCAGTTTGATCGCCGGTTGCAGAGAGGTCTGTGGCAGAATGATGGCAAATTCCTCACCGCCCCAGCGAACCAGAACATCCCCTTCACGAACGGTTTTTTTCAAAATAGATGACAGGGTTTTTAAAACCATATCCCCCGCATGATGTCCGTAGTTGTCATTGATTTCCTTGAAGTGGTCAATGTCCAGCATAAGAAAGCAAAGATCCTGATCGTTTTGCACGGCGTTGTTCCATATCTGGCCAGATATCTCGTCAAAGGCAAGCCGGTTACTGAGCCGGGTAAGGATGTCCGTGCGTGCCAGTTTCTGTGCCTGCAGCATTTCATTTTGTGCGCGGCGGATCTGTTCGGCCAGTGCGATAGACAGCAGGATAGAGTCAAAAGCCACCGCGATTTCGCCGGCGTGGAAGGTTAGCGGTGTGTAGGGGATCAGGGATAATACGCTGAGCACGGTAACCGCCGCGCCAATCAGCGTGGCAAAAGTGGCTATCAGGTAATAGATGGCGTCATTATGTCCCTTGTTGAAACTGATAATGGCATAGTAAAAGGTAAATACGGAAAAGAACATGACATACAGCAGCGCGATGGCAACACTAGTTTTTTCCATGTCCAGCAGGATAAACAGCAGTTGCATGGCGCACAGGAAAATACAGAAGCGTATGGTTTTGGAATAAATCGCGGGAAAAAACGTTTTGATTTTCAGGAACGAGAGCGCGAAAAAAATGCCGGATGTGGCGTAAAGTACGACTGAGGTGCTTGCCGACCACTGTTGCCACCAGCTGGCGTCCTGCCACAGATAAAGATAGCCATGGCCGGTATAGGAAATATCCATAAACAGGTACATGGACAGGTAAAAAACATAGAACAGGTAGCGCTGCTGGCGGATAGAAATATAGATAAGCAGGTTGAACAGCAGCAGGCCGCTGATAATGCCGTAGAGTATGCCGTAGCCGTAGCTTCTGTTACGGTCATGTTTTACAGCAGTTGCTGTATCGGAAAAGGCGATCGGTAGAACCAGTGGTTCATGTGACTGGGCTCGCAGATAGACAGCGGTGGTGCCGGGGGCAAAGTCATGCTCAAATACAAAAAGGCGGTTATCTATTTGCCGTGAAGAAAGCGGCCGGGCATCGCCGGTTTTATAGTGGGCAACCCGCTGGTTGTGCTGGATGATGTAGATATCAATATAATTCAGCCATGCGGACTTGACTGTCAGCCGCCGTGTTACCGCCCGCTCTGTGCTGTTTTGTACATCAAACTTCAGCCACGCGCCGTGAGATGTCAGGCCAAAACCGGGAACAGGGGTGGTTGATGCCTGGAAGCGGCCGTTGGCAAAGGCCTGCCTGGCCTGCTCTATGCTGATGCCTGCTTCGGTTTCATGCAGGTAGTAGCTGTGCTCGCCGATCGTTGAATATTCACTGCCGGCATCCAGCGGGCCGGGGGCTTCCAGTGAGGCAAACGCTGCTGACTGCGCCCATGCCGGGGCGGTCAGCATGAGTGTCAGCAGGTACAGGAAAAAACAAATCCATTTCATAAAAATATTGTAGTTCAAAATGGCCGTTTTTTTGCGCCGGAGTGCGGGTCTGGGCGTGTATTAATAAGCCTGCTTGCAATAAAAAAGGGCTGGTTGATACCAGCCCTTCTTATCAACGCTATTGTTTATCAGGCGCTGGTTACATCAACGGCCTGCAGTCCTTTTTCACCTTCGGTTACCGAAAAGATAACCGCCTGGCCTTCACCCAGTGAGCGGTGTCCCTTGCCCTGGATTGAACGGAAGTGAACAAAGACATCCTCGCCGTTCTCACGGGTAATAAAGCCAAAGCCTTTGGCTGCATTAAACCACTTAACGGTGCCACGTTCCTGGCCGCTTTGTATATCGACACGATGGCTGGCCGATGTTGAAGCCGCTGCTTTAATTGACAGCAGTGCGGCAATCAGAATGCTGATAAAAGAGATGAACCAGAGTTTCGCGTAACCGGCAGTAAATAACATGGCAAAGCTTTCGCTGAAACCGGTGGCGGTGTGAGCCTGAATACTGATTACTGAGGCTACAACAGACGTTATAAGACTTATTATTAGTATTTTTATAAATGACATTTAGAATACTCCGAATGAAAATAGTTGTAAAAAACGGAAAGAGTTATTGGTTCATCTATAGGAAATGAAGAGATGAACGCCTGTATTATAACCGAGCTTATATGTGGCGTGTAGGTCTTAACCGTTGTTTTTTCAGGAAATATGCTGAAATCCGGCATTCAGCCACAGTGCCTGCAAGGTTAATGTGAGCCTGTTATCGATCGGCTGTTTGGTTGGCGCTTGATGATTAATTTTTGCTGGCAGCAATACGTGCCATGATTTCTTCTATGGATTCATCACCTGGCAGCTGGATATGAAAACCATGCTGCTTCAGGTTGTCCAGAACCGTTTGAATATCTTCCCGGGCAAGTTTTGTGTCAGGTGTTAATTCCAGTTCCATGGAAAACTCGACTATGCCTAGGGTGTTGAAAATTTCTTTCGGCACATTATCAAACACGTCCTCTTCGGCCAGGTAGATATACATGTCGGGTTTAAGAGTGCAGCGGTAGATAAAGCATTGCATACAGGTAGCCCGTTGTTACAAGGTTTTTAAAACGCCGGCGGCAGCATCAATGGTTTTCTGCAAATCCTCTTCAGTATGCGCGGCAGAAACAAAACCGGCTTCATAGGCGGATGGCGCCAGGTAAATGCCGGCGTCGAGCATGCCGTGGAAGAAAGCCTTGAACTGTTCAAGATTGCACTGTGTGGCCTGCGCAAAGCTGTTGACCGGTTGCTCACTGAAGAACAGGCCGAACATGGCGCCAACGCGGTTACAGGTCATGGCAACACCGGCGGCATTTGCTGCATCGAGAATGCCATCGGTCAGCATAACCACTTTCCGGCTGAGTTCATCGTAAAAACCGGGTTGTGCAATCAGTTCCAGGGTTTTTAAACCGGCGGTCATGGCGATCGGGTTGCCGGATAATGTGCCCGCCTGGTAGACCGGCCCCAGTGGTGCGATATATTCCATGATTTCGCGTTTGCCGCCAAAGGCGCCGACCGGCATACCGCCGCCGATGACCTTGCCCAGTGTGGTCAGATCCGGGGTAATGCCGTAGTGCCCCTGTGCGCCACCCAGGGCAACGCGAAAACCGGTCATGACTTCATCAAAAATCAGGACAATGCCGTGTTTGGTGCAGGTCTCGCGTACGCCCTCAAGAAAGCCGTCAACGGGAGGGATGCAGTTCATATTACCAGCCACCGGTTCGATAATGACACAGGCTGCCTGATCGCCGATATCTTCCATGGCGCTGTTAAACGCATCGAGGTCGTTATAGGGCAGGGTGACGGTCAGTTCCGCCAGTGCCGCGGGTACACCGGGTGAGCTGGGCTGCCCCAGAGTCAGCGCGCCGGAGCCGGCTTTTACCAGTAATGAGTCGGCGTGACCGTGATAACAGCCTTCGAACTTGATCAGTTTGTCCCGCCCGGTAAAGCCGCGTGCCAGGCGGATGGCGCTCATGGTGGCCTCGGTGCCGGAGCTCACCATGCGTACCATGTCCATCGATGGCACCAGTTCACAGACCTTGTCGGCCATCACGGTTTCGAGGACCGTTGGTGCGCCGAAACTCAGGCCGTTATCAGCGGCAGCTTTTACGGCAGAAATAACTTCGGGGTGAGCATGGCCCAGGATCATCGGTCCCCATGAGCCGACATAATCAATATATTGTTTACCATCTTCGCCAAAAATGCAGGCACCTGCCGCACGCTTGATAAAGACCGGGTCGCCACCGACGCCGGCAAAGGCACGAACGGGTGAGTTGACGCCGCCGGGGATATGATTTTGCGCGGCCGAAAATTGAACAGACATGATTCCACCTGGTTTGTTACTAATAATTATCTGGGGGCGATTTTACCTTAATTAAAAAACTCCCGCAGGCTATGTTAGCGTGTTGATTTGTCAGGTAAAAATGGTATGGTTTTATGCCGGGTACGGGATTATAAAAATTATTGCTAAAGCGGGTGTGTGAAATGAAAAGTCTAAAGCGGGTTATCTGGATGGTTTTCCTTGTTGCCGGCATACAGGCTTGTTCCGGGGTACAGGTCAGCCAGGATTACCAGCAGGGATATAATTTTTCGGGACTGAAAACATTTGCCTGGAACCCGAATGAAAAAAACGGTTACGGCATAGAAAACAATGATCTTGTCGATAAACGTATCCGCTCCGCAATAGAAAATAAGCTGCTGGAAAAATCATACCGGCTGGTTGACAGCTATACGCCTGATTTTTTTATCAGTTATTATGTCACCGTTGAGCAGAAAGTCAGTAACAGCGGGGGCAGCGGCGGCATTTCCATTGGCCGTTCTTCCAGCCGGGGGCGTTACGGCAGTATTGGTATGAGTACCGGTTCAGCGGCGCGCAGTTATGAACAGGGGACATTGTTGATTGATGTGACCATACCGTTAGAAGACCAGCTGGTGTGGCGTGGCATTGGTACGCAGTCTGTTTCCGTGCAGGCAGGCCCCGACGAGTCTGCAGCAAGAATTAACGAGGTAGTCGGAAAAATACTGGCGCAGTTCCCGCCGAAACAGGCAGTGACCGTTGTGCGGTCAGAATGAACTGATGCGTTCAAATAACCAGAAGGATGAGAGGCTGCCGATCAGGTAGACCGCAATGGTTTCGGTGTTTTCAAGCAGTGCCGACTGTTTCAGGCGATGCATCAGCGATGTCATCATCCAGCCAAGTACCACTACTGTCATAACAAAAAGCAGCTGGCCAATTTCAACACCAACATTGAAGAATACCAGGGCCAGTGGTATGGCCTGCTGTGGCAGGCCGACTTCGGCCAGTGCCCCGGCAAAACCAAAACCGTGTAGCAGGCCGAAGATGAAAGCGACCAGCCATGGCCATCGGGCAGCAGCCCCGGGATGGCCGCGTTTGCCGTGAACGATTTCTACTGCTAGAAACAGGATGCTCAGCGCGATGACCGCTTCCACCGGCTGCTGGGGCACATGAATATAACCCAGTGTTGCACCGGCCAGGGTAATGCTGTGGGCGATGGTGAACGCGGTAATGGTCAGTAGTAGTCGCCGCTTGCTGTTGACGATAAGCAGCAGGGCGAAGACAAATAACAGGTGGTCAAAACCAAGCAGGATATGGGTGACACCAAGCCAGGTATATGTTCCCGCAATTTGCAGGTTTCCTGTCTGCGCAGGAATATTAAACGTGTTATCCGAAGGTGTGAGTAACACGGACTGTGATGAGCCGTTGATAAACTCCAGTCGCAGCAACACATCGGTGCTGGTGCCGGCTAAGCCGGTGATGGAAATAGATTGCTCCAGCAGGCCCTGGTCGCAGGCGATGATCCAGCGCTGGATATACGCACCATTGACTAGCTGTGCATAGGGCGGCGTTTTGTTCTGGCAGGTAGCGGGCAGGTTCGCGTACAGGGCCAGCTTTTTATCGCCCCTGGCCGGCACTTTCCATATTACCGAGAAAATATTTTCGCTGTTTTCTTTTAACTCCAGGTAACCGGGGCGAATTTCATCGGCAATAACAATCGAACAGATAAAAAACTGTAACAAGCAGAAAGCAGCAATGTGGCTGAGCACTCGGCGGCGCATTATTCTGTACTCGTCGCCAGCTCTTTTAAGCGGTTATCTTTGATGATTATTTCATATTGATTTCGCAGGCTGTTATAAAAAGCCTGGTCGATGATTTTGCGTTGCTGGTTTATCCACGCCTTGCGTAC
>JAJRTD010000224.1 GCA_024278435.1 Gammaproteobacteria bacterium
GAGGCTGGTGAAGTCTTTAGTCAGTCCCAGGTGGCTGACCAGGCTGTAACCGGAGCTTGAATATGGCTGGGAAAAGTTGATTTCAAGGCTGCGCCTGGGGGTAATGGAAAGTCCTGATGCGATGATATCAATTTCGCCACTTTTTAGCGCATTGATCAGTTTGTTCCAGGGGTATTGTTTAAACTTTACTTTAACGCCCATGTCTTTCGCCAGTAATTTGGCGACATCGATTTCAAAGCCGATCAGTTTGCCCTTTTTGTCTTTCATTACCCACGGTGGCAGGCTGGATACGCCAACGGTAATTTCACCTTTTTTCAGAACTTTATAAAAAAGATCATTTTTACCGGTATCAGCTAAAAGCGGCTGGCTGAAAGCAAAACTGACAATAAGTAATAAGAATATCTTTAAAAACTTCATTGATGGTTCCCGTGATGTGTAAGTGTTTATGAATCTATCTTGCGTTATTTGATAGTTGAGTGCAATTGCCTATTTAGGTTCAATAAAGATTTATCGGTTGCCGGCGGTGTTGTGGGCAGAGTGATGTGTTTTTGCGGCGAAGCAGGGTTGCCGTAGGGCCGGAGGTATGAGCGGCAATAAAGCCGGCTGCTGTGCCGGCCAGGACTTTAAAGTCCGGCAAGGCGTGTCCTGTATTTATATCAATGACTTACGTTTAAAAGCAGGGCGTTTTCTGCCAGTTTTGGCCGGCTATTGACGGTTGATAAATAAATCCGGCGAAAATGCACAGACAAGCCACAAATTTGTTTCATATTCATGTATAATTCGCCGGCTAAATTACTCCTGATTTCGAGTCGTCGTAGAGCTGGTTGTTTTTCACCGGCTTTGTCACTTTTAAGGGGTTATGAATTTTTAACATTTAACGTACATTTTTGAAAAATGTGCACTCAGGGTAGTAGAGCCATGGCAGACGTAGACTTAAGCAAATATAGAAATATCGGCATTTTCGCCCATGTGGACGCCGGTAAAACGACGACCACCGAGCGTATTCTGAAGCTGACCGGTAAAATTCATAAAACCGGTGAAGTACATGACGGTGAAGCAACCACCGATTTCATGGAGCAGGAACAGGAACGCGGTATTACCATTCAGTCAGCGGCAACCAGCTGTGAGTGGAACGGTCACCGTTTAAACATCATTGACACACCGGGACACGTAGACTTCACCATCGAAGTTTACCGTTCACTGAAAGTACTCGACGGCGGTATTGGTGTGTTCTGTGGTTCCGGTGGTGTTGAGCCCCAGTCTGAAACCAACTGGCGCTATGCCAATGAGTCGGAAGTCTCACGTGTTATTTTTGTTAACAAGCTTGACCGTATCGGCGCTGACTTCTACCGAGTGGTTAAGCAGGTGGAAGATGTTCTGGGCGCAAATCCGCTGGTTATGGTACTGCCTATCGGTATTGAAGATGAGTTCAAGGGCTGTGTCGACCTGCTGACCCGCAAGGCATGGATCTGGGACGATGAAAATGACACCACGGCTTATCGTATCGAAGAGCCACCGGCTGAAATGGCTGACCAGATTGAAGAGTGGCGCGAAAAACTGATCGAAACTGCGGTAGAGCAGGACGATGATATTATGGAACGCTACCTGGAAGGCGAAGAGCCTACCCCTGAAGAAATGAAAGCCTGTATCCGTAAAGGTACACTGACCATGGATTTCTTCCCGACTTATTGTGGTTCTGCATTTAAAGACAAGGGTGTGCAGCTGGTGCTGAACGCGGCAGTTGATTACCTGCCCGATCCAACCGAAGTTAAACCGCAGCCTGAAGTTGATCTGGAAGGTAATGAAACCGGCGAATACGCCATTGTTGATCCGGACCGGCCACTGCGCGCGCTGGCATTCAAGATTATGGATGACCGTTTTGGCGCCCTGACCTTTATCCGTATCTACTCCGGTCGCCTGGACAAGGGCATGACGGTACTGAATACCTTTACCGGCAAAACAGAGCGTATCGGCCGCATGGTTGAAATGCATGCTGACGAACGTATCGAACTGGACGGTGCCCAGGCCGGCGATATTATCGCTGTGGTTGGCATGAAAAACGTACAGACAGGTCACACATTATGTGATCCGAACAACCCGGCAACACTGGAGCCAATGGTGTTCCCTGATCCGGTTATTTCAATTTCGATTTCACCTAACGACAAAGGTGCTTCTGAAAAACTCGGTATTGCTCTGGGTAAAATGATTAAGGAAGATCCATCGTTCCGCGTGGAAACCGATGAAGACAGTGGCGAAACCATCCTCAAGGGCATGGGCGAGCTGCATCTTGATATTAAAGTGGATATTCTGAAACGTACCCACGGTATTGAAGCCACTATCGGTAAGCCGCAGGTTGCCTATCGCGAGACCATTACCCAGCGTGTTGAAGATTCCTATACCCATAAGAAACAGTCCGGTGGTTCCGGTCAGTTCGGTAAGATCGATTATATCATTGAGCCGGGCGAACCGGGCAGTGGTTACGAGTTCGAGTCAAAAGTAACCGGCGGTAACGTGCCGCGTGAATTCTGGCCGGCCATTGAAAAAGGTTTTGAGAAAATGGCTGAGCACGGTGTGCTTGCCGGGTTCCCCTGCCTGGATTTCAAGGTAACATTAATGGACGGTCAGTTCCATGCAGTGGATTCATCCGCTGTTGCCTTCGAACTTGCCGCCAAGGCTGCCTACCGTCAGACCATGCCGAAAGCCGGCCCGCAGCTGATGGAGCCGATCATGAAAGTTGACGTGTTCACTCCTGAAGATCATGTCGGTGATGTGATCGGTGACCTGAACCGTCGTCGTGGCATGATCAAATCGCAGGAGCCGGGCCCGACCGGTGTTCGCATTAAAGCCGAATGCCCGCTGAGTGAAATGTTCGGTTACATTGGTTCACTGCGTACCATGACTTCCGGTCGTGGCCAGTTCTCAATGGAATTCCTGCATTATGTTGCAGCACCACGCAATGTGGCTGAAGAAGTAATCAAGGAAGTCAAGGAGCGTGAAGCAGCCAAGTAGCACGCTTCGTGAAGTAGCCGTGGCGCAGTAAGCGCACCACGGCTACACTGAAAAGCCGGTTCATAGTGACCGGCTTTTTTGTTTATGGCGCGGCATCAATGCGGCTCCTGCAGGAACAGAATTCATTGCGCGATCACGCCGGGTTATAAACGCCGGGTGCGCCGCAGCAATACACTGCGTTAAAATCAGAATCTATGATGACAGAAACAGGCTGGTTAATCGGGTTGCATATCCCGGCGCAGTTAATGCCGCCGGTGGTGCTGTGGGTAGCAAATATCCTGTTTCTTGCGGCGCTGATTTTTGCCGTAAGGAAGATACCGTTTAAACAGTTGCTGGAAAATGAACCCAGCCAGCATGTTTATTTCGGCGCCATGGTGGCGTTGTTGCTGTTATGGGGTCTGAAGGCAGGGGTCTCGCCGGGCCTGGGTTTTCACCAGCTGGGCGCGACCCTGTTTACCCTGATGTTCGGCTGGCCGCTGGCGATCATAGGCATGAGCATTATTATGCTTGCCAGCGTTGTTCTGGAGCATGGCGAGCTGCTTGGCCTGGGGGTCAACGGTTGTTTAAGCATCGTCATCCCGGTGTTCACCAGTTACGCTGTCTATAAACTAACGCAAAAGTATTTACCGGATAACTTTTTTATTTATATCTTTGTTATCGCATTTTTTGGCGCCGGTGCGGCAGTCGCGCTCAGTCGTTTCGCGGGTATTATTTTATTAATCCTGGTACAGGCTTACCCGGATGCAAAAATAATTGCGGAGTCTCTGTTGTACACCCCGTTATTCATGTTCCCCGAAATGTTTGTTACCGGTATGCTGATCAGTATCTTTATTGTCTATAAGCCGGACTGGGTGATTACTTTTGATGATGAGCGCTACATTATTGGTAAGTAATGCAATGTTTGGGGTCAGAGTAAAAACTCATAGCAGTCTATTTATTGCCAGATAAGCCCTGCCAGTAATAATAACCGTAGTCCGTTGCCGGCCGTCATTTGATGATTTTTAACCAATGTCACATAAAACCCGGCTGACCTGATAAAGCCACAGTTTATGAATCTATCAGCTGATATGGTCTATTAGGGATACTCTGAATAAGTGTCATTCAGAGCGCAGCGAAGAATCTTTTTCTCCGTAAGTAATTGATTGCTCAGTGGCTCAAGATCCTTCGACTGCGCTCAGGATGACAGATAAGGACTTATTCAGAGTAACCTTAGAGGAATGATGGTGTCAATTAACTGCTCGATATGATTTTTACAGTGTTTTGCGGACAGGGTTATCCGCAGGCGTGCAGTACCTTCCGGTACGGTCGGCGGCCTGATGGCTGTGACCAGAAAACCTGCCTCAAATAACCGCCGGCTTATCTCTGTCGCCTTTTTATCGTCACCAATCAGTAGTGGCTGAATGGCGGTTTCGCTGTCTTCTACTGGCAGTTTTTGCTGCGTACAGCACTGCCTGAAATACTGGATATTGTCGTTGAGTTTTTGCCGGTGCTGCGGTTCATGCTGTAATAATTGCAGACTGGCGCGGCTGGCTTCGGCAATGGCCGGCGGCATGGCGGTGGTATAGACATAGGTGCGTGCCTGCTGGATCAGGGTTTCGATCAGCTCTTCACTGCCGGCAATAAAGGCGCCGGCGCTGCCCGCCGCCTTGCCCAGGGTGGCCATGTAAACCGGTATCTCCTGCGTTGTTAAATTAAAGTGCAGGCGGCTGCCGCGGCCGTTTTTACCGAGTACGCCGAAGCCGTGGGCGTCATCAATCATTAACCGGCAGTCTGTTTCGCTGCACAGGCGGGCCAGTTCGGGCAGCCTGGCAATGTCGCCGTCCATGCTGAATACAGCGTCGCTTAAAACCAGTTTTTCTGCTGTGCTGTTGTTAACTTTTGAAAGTTTCTGTTGCAGGCTTGCGGGGTCATTATGCAGGTAGCGCTGGAAGCGTGCGCCGCTGATCAGGCCGGCGTCGATCAGCGAGGCGTGGTTTAAGCGGTCTTCAAAAACATAATCATTTTTATCCAGCAGTGCCTGGCACAAACCGAGGTTGGCCATGTAACCGGTGGAGAATAAAAGCGCGCGTGGATAACCGGTAAATTCGGCCAGCTCATCTTCCAGCTGGTGGTGGGCGCGGCTGTGGCCGTTGATCAGGTGGGCGGAGCCGCTGCCGACGCCGTATTGTTTGATGCCGTTGATGGCGGCCTGTTTGAGTTTCGGGTGGTTGGCAAAACCCAGGTAGTCGTTGCTGCAGAAGCTGACGATGTCCCTGCCGTCTATGCGCATTTCGATCTGCTGCGGGCTGTCGCTGATGCGCCGTTTCCGGTAACGGTGCTGCTGTTTTTTTTCCGCCAGTCGTTTGACGAGGTCTTTCAAGCTGTGTCGGTATTGTGTTAGCCGCTGCAGGCGCAGCCGGTTTTAATGGTGCTTTCCGCTGCCGCCGGTGGCGCCACCTGCATGCTGCTCAGGCCCAGTTTTTTAAACAGCTGCTGGTCGTGGTTTTCATCGGGGTTGTCCGTGGTCAGCAGCCGGTCGCCGTAGAAAATGGAATTGGCGCCGGCGAAAAAACACAGGGCCTGGGTTTCATCTGACATTTCCGTGCGTCCGGCGGACAGGCGCACATAGGATTCGGGCATTAAAATCCGGGCCACGGCAATGCTGCGGACAAATTCCAGCGGCTCAATTTCGTCGACTCCGTGCAGCGGGGTGCCTTCTACCTGCACCAGCATATTGATGGGCACGCTTTCCGGGTGGCGCGGCAGGTTGGCCAGCTGTTGCAGCAGGGAAACCCGGTCACCGCGCTGTTCGCCCATGCCGAGGATGCCGCCACTGCAGACATTAATATTGGCTTCGCGCACATGTTTCAGGGTATCGAGGCGGTCATCATAGGTACGGGTAGTAATGATGTCGCCGTAGTATTCCGGTGAGGTATCAAGATTATGGTTGTAATAATCCAGCCCGGCCTGCTTCAGGCGCTGCGTCTGTTCCTTGCTTAACATGCCCAGGGTGACGCAGGTTTCCATGCCGATGTTTTTCACCGCCACAATCATGTCGATGACCTTATCAAGGTTTTTGTCGGTGGGGTTGCGCCAGGCGGCGCCCATGCAGAAACGGCTGGCGCCATTGTCCTTGGCCTGCTGCGCTTTTTCAATCACTTCATCCAGCGGCAGCAGCCGTTCGCGTTCGACCTCGGCATCATTTTTTGAACTTTGCGAACAGTAGCCGCAGTCTTCCGGGCAGGCGCCGGTTTTTATGCTCAGCAGGGTACTGACCTGTACCTGGTTGGGGTCGAAATGCTGACGGTGGATGGACTGTGCCTGAAATAACAGGTCATTAAAGGGCAGTTCGAAAAGGCGGGATATTTCCTGTTTTGACCAATCGTGGCGTAATTCAGACATGGTATGGGCTTCTGGTTATAATTAAAACTATTTTACACTACACGGATGAGTAGCAGAAATGGAATTTATACAGCCTTTATTGTCGGTTTTGTTCCCCTCCCGCTGTCTTTTATGTCAGCACAGTGCTGATACGGTGGTGGAACTGTGCGCCGGCTGCCTGGCCGGTCTGCCGCATAATACCCGTTGCTGCCAGCGCTGCGCTCTGCCGCTGGCGGTAGAAGCGGGGAAATCGCTTATCTGCGGGCGCTGCATTAAACAACCACCGGCTTTTGATTATGCCTACAGCCTGTTCAGCTACCAGGATGAAATCATCAAACTGGTGCACCAGCTGAAATTCTCTGAAAAGATCACTTATGCACGAAGCATAGGCGAGCTGTTGCGGATGCGGCTACAGGCTGAAGCAGCGCTGGAAAAGGATAAACCGGATTGCCTGTTGCCGGTGCCGCTGCATCAAAGCAGGCTGCGCCAGCGCGGCTTTAACCAGTCCATCGAGATATCACGCGTGATTTCAAAAAAGCTGGCCATACCCATTGAGTGCCATGCAGTGGTTCGCCAGCGCAGCACCGATGCACAGACCGGGCTGGACGCAAAACAGCGGCGGAGAAATATGAAAGGTGCTTTTAAAATGGCCGCAGAATTCAATGCCGGGCATGTGCTGATTGTTGATGATGTGGTCACAACCGGTGCGACCACGAATGAACTGGCGAAGCTGTTGAAGAAAAACGGGGTGCGGCGTGTGGGTGTGCTGAGTATTGCCCGGGCGCCGGTGAAAGGGTAGTTATAAGTTCACAGCTGTCCCGTTAACTGTTTTTATATCAGCCCCATACCCGGCTGTATATGATCGTGCCGGCATTTTCCATTTTATTAGACATGAAACCAACATGGTTGGTGTTTTGTCATCCTGACCGGAGCGCAGCGTAGTGGAAGGATGACCGTGCCTAGTTAACGGGACAGCTGTGAAGCTACAACTTAAAACTCCACTGGCAAGCCGCCTAAACCACGTCCGCAAACTGGTAATCCAGCAGCACCCCGATAAACAGCACCAGCCCGAACCAGTTATTGTTTAAAAAGGCCTGGAAGCAAAGCTCGCGTTTACGGTCCTTGATCAGGTATTGCTGGTAGCCGGCAAACACGCTGGCCGCAGCAACGCCCAGGTAATAAAAACCACTGAGCTCGGCGCGCTGGCCGATCAGGATCAAATCCAGTATCAGTAGAATCTGAATAATGCCGATAATCAGGCGATCCTGGTTGCCGAACAAAATGGCCGTTGATTTAACACCGATTTTTATATCGTCATCATAATCCACCATGGCATACATGGTGTCATAGGCCGTTGCCCATAAAATCGTGGCCAGGAAAATCAGCCAGGTGACAGCGGTTATTTCATTGGCCTGCGCGGTGTATGCCATGGGTGCTGACCAGCCGAACGCTGCACCGAGGTGCACCTGGGGCAGGTAATGGTAGCGCTTCATAAAGGGGTAGCTGGCTGCCAGCAGGATGCCGCCGAGTGACATCCAGATGGTCAGTTCATTCATAAATAATACCAGTGCAAAAGCGCTCAGGCTTAACACTGCAAAGATCAGCAGGGTTTCTTTTTCACTGATTTTCCCCGAGGTCAGTGGGCGGTGACAGGTGCGCTCGACTTTTTTATCGATATGGCGGTCAGCGTAGTCGTTGATGGCGCAACCGGCGGAGCGCATTAGAATTACACCACTGACAAAAACAAAGAGTACCAGCGGGTCGGGCCAGCCTTCAGCAGCTATCCACAAGGCAATCAGGGTCGGCCATAATAGTAAAAGAATACCAATCGGTTTATCCAGGCGAACCAGCTGTGCATAAAGTACGGCCTTGCGATAGATTCTGCTTTGCTGCAGGGCGTCATAAGCCGTTTCCAGTTTCTCCAGCAGCGGGTGTCCGGCAATATAGCTGAGCACCCGGTCGCTTTGCCTGGAAACCAGGCGGGTCAGTTTGCGGATGTAGCAGGCCGACTGGCGAAGCAGCAATAAAAATATATTCGCCAGGCTTTTTAACAGCACGGCACTCTGCTGCCATGCCCTGCCAAGAGGAGGCAGGACGGTGGCAAGAAGCCCCGAAAATTTTGATGGTGTTTCCATTAGTGTTATTTTACCCGATAATACCAGCTGAACATAAAGTCAGAAGTGATTGTTCTGTCAGGCCATTGCCGCTACTTCAGCTGCTATCCCCGGAGTAATAAATGATGAAAAATATACGCAGTTTTGAAAACCACAGCCCTGATATTGATAAAACCGCTTTTATCGATGACAGTGCGGTTGTAACCGGCAATGTTGTGATTGGCAGCGACAGTTCGGTATGGCCCTGCTGTTCGATTCGCGGAGATATTCACTCTATCCGGATCGGTCGGCGCACCAATATACAGGATGGCTGCATTTTACACGTAACTCATGACAGTGAGTATGCACCGGGTGGCGGTGCCCTGAATATTGGTGATGACATCACCGTCGGGCATAACGTGGTGTTGCATGCCTGCACGATTGAGGATCTGTGCCTTGTCGGCATGGGTTCTGTTGTTCTTGATGGCGCCATTGTACGTTCAGGTGCCATGATTGGTGCCGGCAGCCTGGTGCCGCCGAACAAGGTGCTGGATGGCGGCTATATGTGGCTGGGCAGCCCGGTAAAAAGGGTGCGGCAACTCAGTGAAAAAGAAAAGGCCTTTCTTGCTTACTCGGCGCAGCACTACGTGGAACTGAAAAACCGTCATGCCGGTTAAAAGACTTTTTTCCAAAAGATGTCAGCAATTTGTCATTTTGTGACGGGTTACCAACGATATCGTCCGGATATGTACTATACTAAAAACCATATTTGCTTGTAACTTGTTGATTATTATTTGAATAAGTCCGGATTTTCGTGAAAAAAGAACTGTCTACCAATATTGTTGATCTCAGTCGTATTCTCCAGGAGAAAGAGACCGAGATTGAGCTTCTGCAACAGACCTTTACCGAGATTGGCAGTGAACTTGATCTGGGCCGTGTTTTTCAGATTGTGTCGGACCGTGCCCGCGAACTAATCAACGCGGAAACCCTGTTAATTCCCCTGCTGGATGATAACTGTGAAACCTATACCTACCGCGGTGGCTCAGGAAAAAATGCGAGTGAAATAGTCGGTGAATCACTGCCACTGGAGTTTGGTGTCTGTGGCTGGGTATGGAAACATAAGAAAGCCTGGTGGAATGGCATGCTGGATCAGCTTGATGACGAGGAAAAAAACCGCTGGGAACAGGAGTCGGGCAATATGATCCTGGTGCCGCTGCAGGGCAAGCGGCATTTTCTTGGTGGTATTGCCGGCCTCGATAAAATAGGTGGCGGCGGTTTCGATAAAAAGGATTTAAACCTGCTGCAGCTTTTTGCCAGTATTGTTTCTGTGGCCATTGAAAACGCCATGGCTGTTAAAAGCATGGAAGAGTCACACAAGTTAAACGAGAATTACCGTTTACGGCTGGAGATATTAAACAAGCAGCTTACCGAGAGCAGTAAAGAACTGGAATACCTGTCGTTATACGATTCAGTAACGGCACTGCCGAATCGTTCATTATTTCATGACCGTCTTACCCGGGATATTGCCGATGCAAAATACGATAGTACCACTATCGGCATCCTGTTAATTGATATCGACAGTTTCAAGGATATTAATGACACCCTGGGGCATGACCGTGGTGACATTCTGCTGAAAAAAATTGCGCGACGTTTCGAGCGCGGTATAAAAAATCATGAAACCCTGGCACGTCTTGGCGGCGATGAGTTTATTCTTGTGTTACCCGGCCACAATGAACAGCAGGCCATCGCACGTTCAACTGAATTTCTCAACAGCCTGAAAGACAGTTTTGTTATTGAAGGCAACAATATCGTGGTAACAGCCAGCGTCGGTGTGGCAGTTTATCCTGAACACGGCGATGAATTTAGTGTGCTGCTGAAACATGCTGATGTTGCCATGTATGAAGCGAAAAACAGCCATATTAATATCAGTGTTTATGATCCGGATAATGACCGCCTGGAACAGGGGCATCTGTCACTGGTTTCTGACGTAAGGAAAGCCCTGGAAGAAAAAGGATTTCAGCTGTACTACCAGCCAAAAATCAGTGCGCAGACCGGACAGGTTGTTTCTGCGGAAGCACTGGGGCGGTGGCATCATGATAAGCGTGGCGATGTTTCACCCAAGATATTTATTGACGTGCTTGAAGGCAACGGCCTGATAAACGAGTACACCTACTGGGCAATAGAAACCGCACTGGCCCATGCCAGGCAATGGCAGCGTGATGTGGTCAAGCTGCGTGTTGCGGTAAACCTGTCACCGCAGACCCTGATGCATCCCGACTTCAGGGAGAACATGGACCGCATTATTAAAAACCGGGAAGACGGTGAACTGATTACCTTTGAAATAACGGAGAACCTGTTCCTGTCAGAATTTGACCGGCTGGCAGAACTGCTTGAGCATATTCGTGCACTGGGCGTTGAGCTGTCTATCGATGATTATGGCACCGGTTATTCTTCATTGAGCCTGTTGCGCCGGCTGAAAGTCAGCGAACTTAAAATTGACCAGTCTTTTATCAAGCAAATGGTTGGTAACAGAGATGACAAGGCTGTGGTGCACTCCACCATTGAACTGGCCCATAATCTGGGCCTGAGTGTTGTTGCCGAAGGCGTTGAGAAAAAGTCGGTGCTGGAATTGCTGAAAAAAATGGGCTGTGACACCATACAGGGGTTTTTAATCAGCAAGCCGTTGCCGTTTGGAAAGTTTACGGATTTTATCCGCAAAGGCCGGGTTTGAAAATGATTTACCACAGAGACACAGAGGGCAACCGCTCCTGCGTTGCCCTACTTACGGGCTTCCTGCCCTAATCTGTGGTAAATAATTTTTCAGCTTTTCCGCACATTAAATCTGAGTGGATACACTTAAGTCGTATTTCCCCGTTTCTTAAAATGAATCGTAACCTTCAGGCCATGGCCACCACCGGCCTCGCTTAACTGCAACGTTCCCTGGTGTATTTGCACAACACGATCTACGATGGACAAGCCGATGCCGCAGCCGGGCACATGCTGGTTGTCCGCACGGTAAAACCGTTCCACTACCCGTTCCCTGTCCTGCGCCGATATCCCCGGACCATTGTCTTCAACAATCAGTACCGTATGCTGTTTGATGGTAAGCAGGCGAATAATGATTTTTCCATCCTGCGGGGTGTAGGCAATCGCATTGGTAAGCAGGTTGCGAATTAACAGGCGCAGGGACGGTTCATTGCCGTTAATCGGTTGTACCGGTGTTTCTTCAAAAGACAGCTCAATGTTTTTATCAATGGCCAGTGGTGACAGCAGTGTGCTTTCTTCAATGACCAGTGTCATCAGGTCGACCCGGGTAAATTCTCTGGCCAGTAGTTCGGGCTCCAGGCGGGCCAGTGTCAGCAGCTGTTCAACCAGGTGGGTTGTGCGGTCGACTCCAAGAATAACCTGGTCAAGTGATTCATTCTGCTGCTGGCAGTTTTTCGCGTTTTTTGCCAGCTCGGCATGCAGGCGGATGGCGGCGAGCGGGGTGCGTAATTCATGGGCAGCATCGGAGGTAATGCGTTTCTCGCGCTCCAGTGTATCGTTCAGGCGGTGTAGTAACTGGTTAAGAGCATTTTTAATGGTGGCGATTTCGCTGTAATCATTTTGATCGGTTATCAGCTCCAGGTTATCCCCGCCGCGGCGGCTGATTTGGGCCGCCAGTTTCTGCAACGGTTGCAGGCCGCGGTAGATTGAAAGCAACATGACCAGGAATAAAGTCGGGATTAATATAATAAACATATAGAACAGGTCGTTGCTTATTTTCCGGATCAGGTCATTGCGTACATCGATTCTTTCTGCCGTGATGCACCGGTATTGCTGGTTGCTGCTTTGCAGGCTGAAGGTGCGCCAGTGATAGTCATCGACAACGATATCACTGTAGCCATCTTGCGCGGTCAGCGGTTGCAGCGGAGCGTTATAGGATTTGACCAGCAGGTTGCCTTCCTTGTCCCAGATCTGAAATGCAAGCTTGGTCTCATAAACATGGCTGTCCTGCCGCTGCTGTTCCTGTTCCTCAAAATCGATGTACATCACGGCCAGCCCGTTTTCGTCAAGGTAGTCCTGTATTCTTGAAAATCCGGCGGCACCGTTTTGTGATTGTGCAAGGCTGAGGATCAGGCGTGCCGAACGGGCAAGCTGGGCATCAAATAACTCCCGGGTTTCTTCACGTACATCTTCATAGCCCAGCCACGCGGTGCCGCCGACAAGCAGGATGGAGACAATGGTCAGGCGCAGCAGTAACTGGGAGCGAATAGACATGTGTGGTCAGCGGTTATTATTCTCTGGCGACGATATAACCGATACCGCGAACCGTTTTAATCAGCTCGCTGTAAAATTTCTTGCGCAGGTGGTGGATATAGACTTCGATGGTATTGCTTTCAATTTCGTCGCCCCAGCTGTAGAGCTTCTGCTCCAGGTTCTGCCGCGACAGCACCCGGCCCTGGTTGGCAATTAACTCAAGCAGCAGGGCAAATTCCCGGCGCGATAACACCACGTTACGGTCCTTGTATTCGACAGTATGTGCCGTGGTGTCAATTTTTATATCTTTATACTGAATGGTCTCGGAAGCTGCGCCGCGGTTACGTCGTGTCAGGGCCCGCAGGCGGGCGCATAATTCTGCAAACTCGAAAGGTTTGACCAGGTAGTCGTCAGCGCCCGCATCCAGGCCGTTGACGCGGGCGGAGATATCATCCTGTGCGGTGAGGATTAATACCGGTGTATTATTGTCGGACTCACGCATGGTTTTCAGGACGTCCAGGCCGCTCATCTTTGGCAGGCCGATATCAAGTATGATGCAGTCATATTGCGTTTCCGTCATGGCGGAAAGGGCGGTTTCACCGTTTTTAACCCAGTCCACCGAATTGTCGTCACGGCGCAGGCCGGCGCAGACGCCGTTACCCAGTAAAACATCATCTTCAACAAGTAAAATTCTCACTGCATAAACCACTTATTTTATAGGTTTTAAAGTTTTATTCTTAAACCATCCTTAAGGGTTTTCCAGGTAAATTTGAAAATAATCCATGTTAAGGATGGTTTAAGAAACACCCGCTACTCTTGTCCAATTATTAGACTATATTTAATACATACTATGAAAAAATTCGCTTCCTTTTTCTTCCTGATGGTGCTGTTAAGCAGCAATGGTTTTGCCGTTACCAGTCAGGCACCTGATATCAGCCTTCCGGCAATAGAGGGTAATGTACAGCTTGCCAGTCTTAAAGGCAAAGTCGTTTACCTGGATTTCTGGGCTTCCTGGTGCCTGCCCTGCAAAAAGTCCTTTCCCTGGATGAGTGAGATGAAAAAACGTTATGCCGACCAGGGGTTTGAGATACTGGCGGTTAACCTGGATAAAGACAGGGCGCTGGCCGATGCTTTTCTCGGCCGGATGAAGGTGAATTTTATTGTTGCCTTTGATGAAAGCGGAAAGACCGCATCAGAGTATAAATTAAGAGGTATGCCCAGCAGTTACCTGATCGGCCGTGATGGTAAAATATACGCTTCGCATATCGGTTTTAGGGAAAAAGACAAAGTACAGCTGGAGCAGGCAGTAAAGAGCCTGCTGGATAAATAAGCAAGAGAATAAATAGCAGGTAGCAGTTTAATGAAATTATTTTCCATTCTGATTATTGCCGTGTTGCTGGCTGGTTGCAGTTCCATGGGGGTCGAACCGTGGGAGCGTGATTTGCTGGCCAAACCGTCGATGCAGCCGGTGCCGAACTATTTCGATAACTTTTATGACGAACATATCTATTTCAGTAAAGAAGCCTCCAGTGGTGGCCAGGGTGTCGGTGGAGGTGGTTGCGGATGCAATTAAAGAAAATCAGCAGCTCGCTCAGTGTGGCGAGCTGTACCCTGCTACAGGTAAGTAATCCGGCAGCACAGACAAACGACTGGAATATCGACAGTTCCTTCCTGGTTTATTCGGAAAGTGATGGCCGCGTCAGTGCCTTTGAGCCGGCGGTAAGAAGCGAGATCGATCTGGGTGATGATGAATTTATTAATTTCCAGGTAGTGGTCGACGCGCTGACCGGCGCCACGCCCAACGGCGCACATAAATCGACGGTTGCGCAGACCTTTACCAACCCCTCCGGTAACGGCACTTATACCGTGGCGCCCGGTGAGTTCCCGTTAAGCCAGACATTCAGGGATACCCGGGTTGCCATTACGGGGGAATGGGATAAGCCGATTAACCGCCTGTCCAGTGTTCTGCTCGGTGCCAGTGTGTCATCGGAAGTGGACTACACCTCGCTGGGGTTGAGTGCCACCTATGAGCATGACTTTAATAATAAAAACACCACCCTGGCCACCGGCCTGGCCCTGACTTCCGACCTGATATTTCCGATTGGAGGTGTTCCGCTGGGGCTGAACCCGATGCGCCGTGGCGGCAGTGACCAGCAGCGTGTTGGCAGTGATGATACCAAAACCACCGTTGATTTTATGGTCGGTGTTACCCAGATCGTCAACCGTAAGACCTTCTTTCAGATCAACTACACCTACGGTACCTCATCGGGTTATCAAAATGATTATAATAATGTGCTGACGGTTCTGGATCCGACAACCAACCAGCCACTTGTCGGCGGCTGGCTGGATGCCAATGACCTGCCTTATCTGTTTGAGCAGCGACCGGATTCACGTACCCGCAATATCCTTTTTTTCAGGGGTGTTCACCACCTGACAGAAGATGTAATTAATGTGTCGTATCGCCTGTTTACCGATGACTGGGGAATTAACTCGCATACCCTGGATTTTCGCTACCGCTATCAGCTGACCTCGAAACAGTATTTGCAGCCGCATATCCGCTATTATACGCAAACCAAAGCCGACTTTTATCGCCACGACCTGGTGCAGGGAACCGATATCGATAATGCCGGCAAGGTAAACGTGCAATATGCCAGTAGTGATTACCGTCTGGGAGCGTTTGACAGTACCACTCTGGGCCTGTCATACGGCATAAATATTACCCGGAACAGCGAGTTCACCATCCGTGGCGAGATGATGCAGCAGAAAATCGATAACTCGGAAGTGCCAAGACCCGGCGAGGAAACCCCGGACTTAACAGCGTTGATTTTCCAGATGGGTTACAGCTTTGTCTGGTAGGCAGTTTTATCACAGAGCCAGTAGGCTGGCATAAGCGATAGCGTTGCTGGCCTACTTAACGGTAAAAAAACATTTTTTACTTTGCGTATTTTGCGTTATTCGCGGATCGTGCTTTTTTGTTTTTGTAGCCAGCGCCAGTGTTCAGACAATCAGCGTTTTTTCAACAGCAAATCACGGATATGTTTTATAACCGGCGCGGTATCCGGTTTCACTCCACGCCAGATATAAAACGATTCGGCCGCCTGTTCAACCAGCATGCCCAGTCCGTCCAGAACCAGCGCTGCGCCGTTGTCGGCAGACCACTGCATAAACGGTGTGGCCTGTGCCGCATACATCATGTCATAACTGCAACTGCCGTCTTTAAAAATGGTTGCCGGTAACGGTGGCAGCTTGTCCTGCAGGCTGGCCGAGGTGCCGTTAATCACGATATCAAAGTGCGCATTATCTATTTCATCCAGGCCGCAGCCCCGGACATTGCCCAGATCGGAGAAATCCTCTGCCAGCTGTACGGCTTTGTTTTTTGTACGGTTGGCAATAAGCAGTGCTGCCGGTTGCTGCTGCAGGATGGCTTCGAGTACGCCGCGCACCGCGCCACCGGCGCCGATAAGCAGAACGTTTTTATCTTTTATTGTTATGTTGTGGTTACTGGTGAGGTCGCGCACCAGGCCAACGCCGTCGGTGGTGTCACCGTACAGGCTGCCATCATCCAGCAGCATCAGGGTGTTGACCGCTCCTGCACGCTGGGCGCGTTCACTGCGCTGGTTGGCACGCTGCCAGGCATCCTCCTTGAACGGCACGGTAATATTCAGGCCCTTGCCGTTGTTGTTTATAAAATCCGCTACGGCATTGTCAAAGTCGCCGATGGCGACCTGTTGCGCGGTGTAAACTATGGGTTGCCGGGTTTGTGCGGCAAACAGCGTATGGATCTGCGGTGACTTGCTGTGTTTTACCGGGTTACCGAAAACCGCGTAACGATCAATCTCTTTAGTCATTCTGTTTGATGGCTTCAGCTTGCTGCGTTCTGGTCCGAGCGCAGCCACTGTGCGACGGTTTTGGCGTAATAGGTGAGAATGCCATCGGCACCGGCACGTTTGAAACCCAGCAGGCTTTCCATGACCACGGCTTTTTCATCCAGCCAGCCGTTCTGTGCGGCGGCTTTTAACATGGCGTATTCGCCGCTGACCTGGTAGACGTAGGTGGGGACGGCAAACTCATCCTTGACCCGGCGCACAATGTCCAGGTAAGGCATGCCCGGTTTCACCATGAACATGTCAGCACCTTCGTTGATATCCAGTTCCACCTCATGCAGGGCTTCATCCGAGTTGGCCGGATCCATCTGGTAGCTGTACTTATTGCCACTGCCCAGGTTTCCGGCGGAACCGACCGCGTCACGGAAGGGACCGTAAAAACTGGATGCATATTTTGCTGCATAGGAAAGAATACGGGTATGGATATAGCCGTTGGTTTCCAGTGCCTGGCGGATGGCAGCGATGCGGCCATCCATCATGTCCGACGGGGCCACAATATCGGCACCGGCGGCAGCATGAGACAACGCCTGTTTTACCAGTACCTCGACGGTTTCATCATTGAGTACATAACCGCTGTCATCGATCAGTCCGTCCTGGCCGTGGCTGGTGAAAGGGTCGAGTGCCACATCGGTAATAACACCGAGGTCCGGCAGTGCTTTTTTCAATTCCCTGACCGCGGTTTGGGCCAGACCCTGCGGGTTAAACGCCTCGGCGGCATCATCCGATTTTCTGCCCGGTGAAACCACGGGGAATAATGCAATGGCCGGAATGCCCAGATCATAGCACTGGCGGGCTTCTATCAGCAGCTGGTCGATGCTGACGCGTTCCACGCCGGGCATGGAGGCCACAGTTTCTCGCTTATTATCACCTTCAATAACAAACAGCGGGTAAATAAGGTCGTTGCTTGAGATGCTGTTCTCACGCATCAAGCGACGGGAGAAGTCATCACGTCGCATACGCCGCATGCGGGTTGCTGAGAAATTACCGGTTTTAGCCACAGTCTGCTCCACGAAATCAGGGGGGAGTGGATATTGTAACAGGCTGTAAATTTGGTGGTAGTATCTGACGGCATAATATTTACTTAATAATAAAACAGCACAGGAAAAATTATGAAAACAAGAGTGATCGTTGTACGCTGCCTGATTGCCGTCGTATTACTGTTGCCATCGATTTCTTTCGCCGGAGAAAACAATGGCGGGGTCTACCGGCAGCAGGTAAACAAGCCGGTGGATAAAATTTATGACAGCCTGTACAAGAGCCTGGAGGACGCCCGTTTTTACGTGGTCTTCGAGCCCGATATCGGTAGCAACATTTCACGCTTTGCGAAAAAGTGGGGCGATGACTATAACCGCAACGGGCTTTCAGAAATTCGCAGCATGGTGTTCTGTAATGGCTGGTATGCCAATATGGTGAGTAACCTGGATCCGGATATGCTGGGCTTTTGCCCGTTGCATCTCACCCTGGTTGAATCCGGCGGGAAAACCACGGTATTGTTTAACCGCCCCAGTTCTATTGCACAGAACAGCCCGGCCAGGGAGCTGTTTATTAAAATCGAGTCGGAAGTGATTGAGGCAATCAACAAGGGCCTGCAATAGACGCCCGCTCAACTTTAATATTTCAGCTGTCAGCACGGCCCCGGGCCAGCTGTTTTATTATGAATTTTCAAAAGTCACTGATAAAAAAGCCGGGGTTCCCGGCTTTTTTATGATTATTGGCCATAACCGCAATAATCATGGAATTATCAACAGAAATTGCTATAAATAAAGTATTAAAAATGGGGTCATATTAAGGGCGAAATCAGGTTTTTTTGTTGTTTTTATCTAAAAATGCCTAAACAGAACCTTAGTTCGTATGAATTGTCTGTATCGATATCGGGGGAGCAACAATGCCTGAAAATACCGCCAAGCAACGCATTCTTATCGTTGAAGAATCCGCGACCCTGCGTTACATGCTTGGAAAAACGGTACAGAAGCAGGGCTATCAACTGGTCACGGCTGACAGTTTTGAGTCAGCGATTGAATCCCTGTCCGCGAATTCGCAACAGCTGAATGCCATCCTGGTCGGCTGGCCAAACTACGAACATTTCGAAGAATCCAAGCAGTTACTGCTGCTACTGGACCGTGAGCCTTATAGCGAGGTTCCGGTCATTCTTCTGTCCAATGGCGCCGAGCTGGACCTGCTGAACTGGATGAGTACCCGCCAGTCCACCGCACTGGTTCCCTGGGAAAACTACCAGGAGGTCGTCGATTCGCTGCAGTCAATGCTGAACCCTGATGATCAGGAGCCAGTTGTCGAACAGCGCAAGTCGCCGCGTGATATCAAGCCGATCCGTATCCTGTTTGTTGATGATTCAAAAAGTATCCGTACCTATTACCAGCGCCTGCTGAAACGAAATAATTATGACGTGATTACCGCAAGCTCGGTAAGCGAGGCATACCAGATTGCTCATGAACAGCCAATTGATATCGCCATTGTTGATTATTTTATGCCGGAGCAAAACGGTTATGTGCTGTGCCAGAAGTTGCGCGATGATCCGTTTACCGCCGATATCCGTACTGCGGTTATAACCGGTACCTACCTGGATTCTGTCATCCGTGACTGCCTGCAGGCCGGTGCCATAGAGTGTATGTTTAAAAATGAAGCCGAGGAACTTTTCCTGGCGCGGTTATCAGGTATCCGCCGCTTTATCGAAGTGCAGCGTTCAATTGAAAAGCAGCGAGAGAACCTTGCCGCTATCCTGGAGTCGGTGGGCGAAGGGGTTTACGGTGTCGATAAAAATGCACGCATTA
>JAJRTD010000225.1 GCA_024278435.1 Gammaproteobacteria bacterium
CATGGCCGTTTTGTCTGATCCGGCAGCGGTGAATCCCCGCTTCAGGTTGGACGTGCCGGGCGACTACGTGGTGCAGCTGATCGTTAATGACGGCACGGTAGACAGCGTTCCGGATACCATGGTTGTCACAACGGATTAAATACGGTTTTGTAATTTAGGGTCAGAGTAAAAACTTACGACGACTTCCTCTCTGCCAATAAAAAAGCCCCGAAAAGGGGCTTGTTTTTTTGGCAGAGAGGAAGGGATTCGAACCCTCGAGACCTTTCGGTCTACACACTTTCCAGGCGTGCGCCTTCAACCGCTCGGCCACCTCTCTAAAAATCTTCAAATTGTCTACCAGTTTTACGGCCTGGTTTTTATGAACCGAAGGCGCACGCTGCGTGCTTGTTACTCGGTGCGTCCTGCACCTCGCCCTGCGGGCCATAACCGGAGAATCGCCGGTTATGTTCAAAATTGTTCCGGACAATTTTAGTCAACCGCTCGGCCACCTCTCTAAAATCTTTAAGTTGTATTGTTATGTCAGCCGATATATTTAATCTTCCGCGTCAAACAGTTTCTGCAGAATTTCCTCGGCGCCCTGTGCCAGCAGGTCTTCGGCCAGTTGTATGCCCAGCTGTTCGCCTTCGCTGCGGTGACCGCTGACGGTGTTTTCGACTATTTTACTGCCATCGGGTTCGCCGACAAGTCCCTGCAGGTGCAGGGTGTCGCCGTCCAGCATGGCGTAACTGGCAATTGGCACCTGGCAGCCGCCCTGCAGGCGTTTGTTCAGGGCGCGCTCGGCGGTGACCCGGTCGGCGGTGTCGTCGTGCTGCAACACCGAGATCAGCTGCAGGGTCTCTTCGTCATCTTCACGTGCTTCCAGTCCGACGGCGCCCTGGCCCACGGCCGGCAGTATCCAGGAGGAGGAAATACGCTGTTTTATGCGGTCAGCCATTTCCAGGCGTACCAGTCCGGCGCAGGCAAGGATGATGGCATCGTAATCGCCGTTATCCAGCTTTTTCAGCCTTGAATTGACGTTGCCACGCAGGTCCCTGATTTTTAAATCGGGTCGCTTGCTTAGCAGCTGGCACTTGCGACGCAGGCTGCAGGTGCCGACCACCGCACCGATGGGCAGTTTCTGTATGCTGTCAATCTTGTTCGATACAAAGGCGTCGCAGGGCTCTTCACGTTCCAGGATCGTAGACAGGAACAGGCCTTCCGGGAATTCCATGGGCACATCCTTGATGGAATGCGCGGCGATGTCAGCCTTGCCTTCCAGTATGGCAGCCTCCAGTTCTTTAACAAACAGCCCTTTGCCGCCGATTTTAGCCAGCGGGGTATCCAGTATTTTATCGCCCCTTGTGGTGAAGGTGACCAGCTCAACATCCAGTCCCTCATGCGCTTCCATCAGGCGAGCTTTTACATGCTCGGCCTGCCACAGTGCCAGCGGGCTTTTCCGGGTTGCTATACGTAGAGTTGACTTCATCGATGGGGTGATAAGGCTTTGATTTTCAATAATTGGGCGCATTATACTTTAAAAATGACGTCGTTGGTCATTGCTCATTGCTCATTCGTTAAAAAAAATGATTTAAGGCGAAAGACAAACGACCATTGACCGGTTTTTATGTATAATGCGCGGCTTATGGTGACCCGCTTTGGTTCCCTCGCGACGATAAGCTGTGAACTCCGCCAGGTCCGGAAGGAAGCAACGGTAGCAGTGATCTCGGGTGCCGGGGTGTGGCTGGGGCGGGTTACCACCTTATTTTTCATGATTTGCCTGAATTCCGGGCAGATTTATACTCTGAATTCCGGCTATTATCCTGACTCATTCTTCGATAGACTCAGCAGATGTTTTACTTCGTAAATAGAAAGGTTGCCCCGTGAGTTATCAGGTGCTGGCGCGTAAATGGCGTCCCCAGAATTTTCAGCAGCTGGTCGGTCAGGAGCACGTGCAGCGTGCACTGGTTAACGCCCTCAATGACGACCGTCTGCACCATGCCTATTTGTTTACCGGCACCCGTGGCGTGGGTAAAACCACCATTGCCCGCATCTTTTCCAAATCGCTGAACTGCGAAACCGGCATTACCTCGACCCCCTGTGGCAAATGCGCCACCTGCATGGAAATTGCCGAAGGGCGATATGTTGATTTGATCGAAGTGGATGCGGCATCGCGCACCGGGGTGGATGATACCCGCGAGTTGCTGGAGAATGTGCAGTACGCGCCGACCCGTGGCCGTTACAAGGTGTACCTGATTGACGAGGTGCACATGTTCTCCAAAAGCAGCTTTAATGCGCTGCTGAAAACCCTGGAGGAGCCGCCGCCCCATGTGAAATTTCTGCTGGCGACCACCGACCCGCAGAAACTGCCGGTCACTATTCTGTCACGCTGCCTGCAGTTTAATCTGAAGCGCCTGCCGGTGAGCCTGATTATCGGCCATCTGCAACACGTATTAACTGAAGAAAACGTCGAACACAATGTGACCGCCCTGCAACTGATTGCCGAAGCGGCTGACGGCAGCATGCGTGATGCACTCAGCCTGCTGGATCAGGCGCTGGCATTTGGCGGTGGCGCCGTTAAAGAACAGGAAGTGCGTGATATGCTGGGCAGTGTGTCGCGTGACAAGGTGATCCGCCTGCTCAGCGCGGTATTGCAGCGTGATGCTTCCCTGACCATGAAGGTGGTTGCTGAGCTGGCCGAGTTTGCTCCCGATTTTGAAAACGTGTTGGTAGAACTGTTAAGCCTGCTGCACCACATGAGCCTGGCGAAAACCGTGCCGGAAGCACTGGATGAATTTGTCAGTGCCCGCGAACAGCTGCTGAAACTCAGTGAGGAGGTTTCTGCGGAAGACCTGCAGCTGTTTTACCAGATTGCGCTGATTGGGCGCCGGGATCTGACACTGTCGCCTGACATGAAAAACGGTTTTGAAATGATTTTATTGCGTATGCTGGCCTTCCGGCCGGTGACGGCCGACAGCCGGCAAATTACGGCTTCGCAGCCAGCCCCTGCGCCGCAGCAGGTTCAGGGTAATGCGCCACCGGCAGCAGCTGTACAAAATGCCCGGCCAGATACAGGGCAGGGCGTCACCCGGAGTGCGGCTCCGGCAGCAAGCGTACAGGAGCCTGCAGCGCCATCAACCGCTTCGCCAGCAGCGGCAGCAAGCAGTGACTGGCGTGAAGTGGTTAATACGCTGGGCCTGGGCGGGCTGGTCAAACAGCTGGCGATAAACTGCACCATGAAGCAGCGCGATGGCTGTAATATCGTGTTGCAGATTGAACCCGGGCACAGCAACCTGATTAATGCCAAGGCCAAGCAGCGTCTGCAGCAGGCGCTGGGCGAGTATTTCAATATCGATGCCCAGTTACAGATTGAAGTC
>JAJRTD010000226.1 GCA_024278435.1 Gammaproteobacteria bacterium
GAGTTCGGTACCGGCTGTGTAAAAATCACCCCGGCTCACGATTTCAATGACTACCAGGTATGGACCCGGCATAAAAACAAGACCGAAATACGCGATCTGCCCAACGGTGGTCTGATAAACATTTTCACCGTCGATGCCGCTATCCGCGACAACGAAGACGATGTCAATAACGTTATCCCGGAGGAATATATCGGCCTGGACCGCTACGAGGCACGCAAGAAAATTGTTGCCGACCTGAAAACCGGCGATTACCTGGAAAAAATTGACGACCATAAACTGATGGTGCCGCGCGGCGATCGCTCCAATGCCGTGATCGAACCCTTCCTCACCGACCAGTGGTACGTCAAGGTGGAACCGCTGGCCAAACCGGCCATTGAAGCGGTTGAAAACGGCAGCATCAAGTTCACCCCGGACAACTGGAAAAACACCTACTTTGAATGGATGAACAATATCGAGGACTGGTGTATTTCCCGCCAGATCTGGTGGGGCCACCGCATCCCGGCCTGGTATGATGAACTGGGTAATGTCTATGTCGGTTATGACATTGATGATGTGCGCAAGAAAAACAGGCTGCCGGACGATTTCCCCCTGACCCAGGATGAGGACGTACTCGATACCTGGTTCTCCTCCGCCCTGTGGCCGTTTTCCACTTTAGGCTGGCCGGAAAAAACGCCGGAACTGGATAAATATTACCCCACCAATGTACTGGTAACCGGTTTTGATATTATCTTTTTCTGGGTTGCCCGCATGATTATGATGGGCCTCAAGTTCATGGGCGATGTCCCCTTCCGTGAAGTCTACGTGCACGGACTGGTGCGTGATGGCGAAGGCCAGAAAATGTCAAAATCCAAGGGCAACGTGCTTGATCCCATCGATGTCATCGACGGCATCGACCTGGAAGCACTGGTCGCCAAGCGTACCGAGGCAGTCATGCAACCGCACCTGATCGAGCGCATAGAAAAACTGACTCGCAAGAACTTTCCTGAAGGCATCCCGCCCTTCGGCACCGATGCCATGCGCTTTACCTTTGCCTCGCTGGCCACCACAGGGCGTGACGTTGTGTTTGCACCAGGCAGGATCGAAGGTTACCGCAATTTTTGCAATAAATTATGGAACGCAACGCGTTACGTATTGATGCAGACCGAAGACAAAGACACCGGTTTGCTGGACGATGGTTCTGACAACCCGGATGTGGTTCTGTCACTGGCCGACCGCTGGATCATTTCCCGCCTGCAACGTGTTGAAGCCCGTATTGAACAGCACAGCGAAAATTCACGGCTGGATCTGATCGCCCAGGACCTGTACACCTTTGTCTGGGAAGATTACTGTGACTGGTACCTGGAGCTGTCCAAACCGGTACTGTTTAACAAGCAGACACCGGAAAACCAGCAACGCGGCACACGGCGTACCCTGGTCCGGGTACTGGAAACCATCCTGCGCCTGAACCACCCCATCATTCCGTTTATCACCGAGGAATGCTGGCAGCATGTGGCCAAACTTGCCGGTAAAAAAGGCGACAGCATTATGCTGCAGCCCTACCCTGAGCAGGACGACAGCCTGATTGATGAAAAAGCCGAAACCGAGCTGGAGTGGGTAAAATCCTTTGTCAGCGGCGTGCGCCGTATCCGCTCAGAAATGGATATACCGCCGGGAAAACCATTATCGCTGCTACTGCAGAATGCCAGCGATAACGATAAAACACTTTACAATGAAAACCAGAACTTTATCGAAACCCTGGCAAAAATCGAAAGCAGCCAGTGGCTGGAACCCGGCGATGAAGCTCCCGAATCGGCCACTGCCCTGGTTGGTGAAATGAAAATCCTGATCCCGCTGGCCGGACTGATCGACAAGGATGCCGAACTGGCCCGCCTGGAAAAGGAAATCGGCAAGCTGCAGGTCAATATCGACAAAACCACGGCCAAGCTGGTTAACAAAAACTTTGTTGACAAGGCACCGGGCGCGGTGGTTGAAAAAGAACGCGAACGGCTGGCGGAAATGACCAAAGCTTCAGAGCAATTAAAAGAGCAGGCGAAAAAGATCCAGCAGTTATAAGTTTCAGGTTGCAAGTTTTAAGTTAACGCCTGAAATCTGCAACTTTTCAAAATGCTTGCAATAAGCCGGTTGGTCACGGTATTCTCGGACTATTAATAAACCGCATTTGAAAAAACCATGGTCAGTACTCCCGAAAAAACCGAACAGATCCTGCAAACCCATGCCAGCCTGGTGCTGGCCGTGGTGCAAACCATCCATGACCCGTCACTCAGAACACAGCTGGACCAGGTGCTGCAACAGTCAGCGCAGAACGGCTGGCAGAGCCTGGTTGATGTCATCAATAAAATTCTGGCCGGCAGCCGTGACACGGCATTACTCAACGGCCTGGATGAAGAAGACTCTGTCATTGTTGACAGCATATTACGTGGCCTGCAGGACCCGCAGACCCTGCCCAAACCGGAGCAGGCGGGTGACGCCACAAAAGCCGCGCCCATGCTTGCACAGCTGATCAACGAAGCCCGTCGCGGTGACCACAATGCACTTTCCATGCTGGGCACCATGGCCGAGCAGATGTCCCGTGCCGGTGGTGACATGGCCAACCTTGGCGCTGTCCTTAAAGAAATGATTGACGGCGAGCGTAGTGTCGACAAGTTGTGTACCCGCATGGGCCCGCAGGGTGAATCACTGATCACCCAGATACTCACCGAACTGGGCAAACTCGATAGCCATTAAGCCGGCCGCATAAAACCTTAACGTGGTAAACGAAAACAGACAGGCCGTTATCCAGCGAACAAAACGCTGGGTAAAACAGGTGGTCATTGATTTAAACCTGTGTCCTTTTGCCGCGCAGCCATTTCACAATGAAACCATCAGCTATGTGGTAGTAAACGGTAAGAACCTGGAACAGCATTTATTTCAACTGGTCGAAAACACGGCCTCCCTGGAACAGACACCAGAAATTGAAACCAGCCTGATTATCTTTCCCGATGCCTATAAAAGCTTTGACGATTACCTTGAACTGCTGGATCTTGGCAACCGCTTACTGCAGGATCTGAACTACACCGGCGTATACCAGCTTGCCAGCTTCCATCCGGATTACCGCTTTGAAAACAGCAGCGAAGACGATGCTGCCAACTTTACCAACCGATCACCTTATCCGATGCTGCACCTGA
>JAJRTD010000227.1 GCA_024278435.1 Gammaproteobacteria bacterium
GTGCAGGCAAAAGAATTCAAGGTGAACTGCAGCTCGGTTGATGATTGCATGAGCAAGGGTGATCGGCTGACCAAGAAAAGAAAACTGTCACTGGCACTGGAAGCCTACCGTAACGCCATTAAAAAAGATGTGGAAAACAAGGACGCCTGGCGCAAGTTTGAAAAGATCGTTGTACGCATATCAGAAGAAGGTGGTTGTTAACTGAAGTCAGGTTTAAGCAGCTGAACAAAGCGACTATACAGTCAGTAAAAACGAACCGGGGATGATTTGATGTTAAGTCTGCGTAAGCAATGGCCCTTCTGGGTCAGCGGCGTGTTTGTCGGTGTCGCCGAAATCATGAACTATGTGGTACTGGAAAAACCAATCGGCCTGACCACCGGGCTGGTTGAAATGACGGCCGCATTTGAACAGACAGTGGCACCGGACGTTGACTGGTGGTCGCGGGCGTATGACCCGAATGTGCACTGGATTATTATCGGCGTGGTGCTTGGCGCCTGGCTGGTGGCGCGGGCGGAAGGCGAGTCACGCGGCTGGGTTAAATACCCGACTAAGGAACTGGTACTGGCATTTATCGGCGGCTTTGTGTTCAGTTTCGGAACCCGCCTGGCGCATGGCTGTACCACGCATCATTTCCTCGGTGGTCTGCCTTCCATGTCTACCGCATCGCTGCTCTATTTGACCACCATTCTGCCTGCCGGCTTTTTAACATTCTATTTAATGAGTGTGATGAAGATCGGCCATGTGTTTAAAGGCCAGGAGAATAAACCAACGGCGGAGCTGGGGGCAGAACAGGGTGGCAAAATGGCGCTGGATGGCCTCGCCTGTGAAGCCAGCCGTAACTACAATCCGAATCGGGACTGGCTGCGTATTTCCATTCTTGTTTTTATGTTCGCCTTTTTTGGCAATGCCATTGTCGGATCGTTTGTCTATGGCACGGAAGACGGCCTGTTCGGCTGGAACTATGCAGTCAGTTCGATTGGCTGGGCAATGATGTTCTGGTTCCTGTTAATCGGAATGGTGGCCGGTGTCGGCATGGCAAAAACCGGTTTTGGTACCGAGTGCGCGTTTATGACGCCGGAAGTATCCATGGGCCTTGAACACAAGGAAAACTTCTTTGAAAAGAAATGGAAAATTCCCGGTTCCACCCGTTTTATGTTCCGTTCCATGTCGCCGTTCACCGCAATCTTTATTGAAATCTTGTTACTGTGGGGCGCCATAATGATCGGCTGGCAGTTCTACGATATCAAGCTGCCACTGGGTATGAATCCCACCTGGGTGCTGTTGCTGGGCGCCGCCTGCCAGGGTTTTGGTTCGGTGGCCATGATCGGCTGCGAGATCCGTACCTATATGCGCCTGGGCCTGGGTTACATGACTGCGGTTGCAGCTTTCCCCGGTTTCCTGCTGGGTTACCTGCCATACACTCTGTACCAGGATTTCTGGGAAGACCTGGCCCGTGATACCACGATTACAAAAGTAAAACATGTGCCGGATATTTTCAGTCATGACCCTGCTATACAGGCGCTGGTCGGCCTGGCCTACGGCCTGATGGTTGCCGGTCTGCTGTACTGGAGTATCAAACGTGGCATGCGTATGACTGGCTACAGCTTTAAAGATTTGATGTCCAACAATAATGATGATCTGGCCATTAAATACTTTGACCGGATGGCTAAAAACGGCAGCAGCCAGAACGATAGGGATGACACCGGTGAAACCGAAGATAAAAAAGCCAGGACATCGAAACCAGCGGGCCGTGGCTATGGCGGCCCGGTGACAGAAAGCACCTGATATGACCAGTCGTCGGCAATTGTTACTGGCGGCAGCGGGTAGCCTGTTATTACCGGGCGCGGTGTTCGCTGTGCAAGGCTCGGCACAGAAGCTCAGCTGGCAGGACTTTCAGGCACAGATGAAAAAACTGGCAGCAGCTCAAGCCAGCAAAACTGTCAGCCGGCAGATGGTGGCGAAGCGCGGTCTGCAACTGTTAACGCAGCTTGATGTCCAGTCTGCAGAGTTTCAGCAGGCAGTAGAGGCGTCCTATGAAAGCGGCAATCGCTACTGGTTATGGCAGCGCCTGATGAAGCAGAAAAATATTAACGGTGGCATTCTTAATATTGAGCGCAAGCAGATGGTACAGCTGCATGACCACCCGGGTGCAACCGGCATGGTACGTATTATCAGCGGCGAAGCCGAAGTCTGGCTGTTTGATGAAGCCGGGAAAAAATACACCGCTTCGAAAAAAAATACAGTTGAACTGGTTCGCGTATCACGAAAGATTTTACGGCCGGGTGATACCGCGGTATTAAGCCCGGAGAAGGGAAACATCCATGCCCTGCGGTCGATCAGCAAGGAATGTCGCATGCTTGATTTTTTTATTCCGCCATACCAGCGAAGTCAGCGCAGCTGGTTTGAGCCACTGGCAGAAAACTGGTTTGAGCAGGAAAAAATTCACTGCCGGAAGATTTCGCAGGATGAATATTCGCTGGCCTGAAAATATTGCCCTGAAAGGCCGATATGAAATTTAATTTAAGTTAACAACGG
The DNA here is from genome assembly GCA_024278435.1 of Gammaproteobacteria bacterium. Classification (GTDB taxonomy): domain Bacteria; phylum Pseudomonadota; class Gammaproteobacteria; order SZUA-229; family SZUA-229. The sequence goes on from JAJRTD010000227.1 coordinate 2,536, forward strand.
AGAAGTATCATGAAAAAAATAGTGACACAGCTTTTAACATCGCTAATGACCATGGCATTATTGCTGTCAGTGTCCAATGCAGCCATGGCGGACGACTGGTCAAAACTGAGCAAGAAAAAACAGACCACCCTGGGTCTATATATGACTTCAAAACAGGCGTATGACTATATGATGAAAAATATGGACGATGCAC
>JAJRTD010000228.1 GCA_024278435.1 Gammaproteobacteria bacterium
ATCCCTGTCGCAATACGCGGCACGCGATCTATTTTACGCTCGGGGTCATGGTTCCCGCATCACGGTGCAATCAATATTGAAATAGGCGAGGCCATTGACCCCGAGACGATTGCTGATAAACCAGATATGGATTCATGGCACGTGGCCATCGAACTGCGTGACCGCAGCCGTGAATTTATTTTACGGCATTGTGGCGAACCGGATCTTGCCCGGTAAAACTTGTCGCCGGACTCCGGTGCAGCAGGGTTGATATTTGGTGTAATGATATTATGTTATCAGTAAGCAGTGTTTTTTTGTTCAACGATACGGGTTTAACCGGGAGATAAAGTAATGGCTCAATCAAAACATGCTGAAGATGTCGGTTCCGCCGATCCTGAATTAAATACCTCGCCGGTTGCCGAAGAAGGCAGCGATGAAACAGAGGTTTTGCGCCAGGAAGTACCGGGTGAGCCGGTTTGTTATTTTAATAACAGGAAGTTTGCCACCGGTGACTATATAAAAACAGGAACAGCGATATTGAAATGTGATTATGGTATCTGGGTACCGGCCGGGCCTGCCGATCCGGATAACCCCTAAGCAGGCATGCCTGGTTCAGGATTTGCCGTACAGTTTGCGTAACTCCTGTTTTGCCTGTTGCAGAACCGCTTTCTGCTGTTCAGGCAGCTTGCTACCGGCACGATTGATATAAAAAACCAGCATGGACATGGCGGAGCGAAACGGGTCTGACTTGCGGTGGGTACTGCTGTCTGCCGAACGCTTCAGTGATAAAGCGATTTTTTTTGCATCTTTCCAGGTGAAAACCCCCTCTTCCAGATCAAGCGCGTGACTTTTCCGGGTGACTTCTGCCGACCAGTTGTGACGCGACGGTGTTCCGGGCTTAGTCATCGATTCTGTCTCCAGGTTTGGATGCAGGATGATCCCCGGATTCAACAAAGCTTCGCGGACGGACCAGGAACCAGCTGGCGCAGCTTATAACGCCGAATATCGTATAACTGACGACAAACATCCATGGCGGTAATTGATAGTACAAAGCCGTTTCCAGCCAGTGTGAAATGAAATCGCCGGAATAGACGGCATCACCGGCTCGTGAACGCAGCACCATTTCAATTGTGGTCAGCGGGCATATGGCGCCGACCCATGACTGAATGACGACTACGCTAATGGCTACAAGATGTATTAAGCGAAACCAGGGGTTGCGGACCCATGACCATTGGCGCGCCTTGCCGACGAATATAAGCACCAGGCCAAGCATGACAAAAACAACAAACAGCACATGGAGCAGGAGCATGGCATCGGCCGCCAGTCGGAGCATTGTTGCTGAATCCATCTGTGCCACCCGGCGTCCTGCTTAAGTGGCACCATGCGTGTTTTTCGTATGCTCAGGCGGCCTTATCCAGGCCATCAGTAAAAAACAAGAGACAAGGCAAATGGCAAACAGGGGGATCCAGCCGGACAGCATGCGTGACCAGACATCGATGAGTGTCGAGTAGTGCATTAATGCCTCAATCTTGCCAACCTCCATGCCTTCTCCGGCCAGCTGCTCCTGAAAACTGCGGGTGGATATATACAGGGTATATATACCGCTGATAACAGCGCATATAATGACGGCTTTTATTGAATTAAATAAATTAAACATCCTTATCTCCTGACGTTTTATGTAACGGGAGTTCAGGATAAGTATACTGAATTCCCGGGCCTGATATCAGTCTGCTTATTTGTAATATGGCCGGTTGATAGATTCAGGGTAAGCGATTAAGGTCACTCTACAAATCCAGCTATTGATAGAACCATACAAAGAAGTAAACAGCATATGAAAAGTCTCTGGTCTGACACTGCCGCTCAACAATTTGCCGACAGCCCTCTGGCGCTCAGGGTTTACAGTTCACGGCTGCTGGGCCGGGATCCCGACCTGGTGCTGCACGGCGGTGGAAATACATCGGTAAAGCTCACCGAAAAAAATCTTTTTGGTGAAGACGAGGCCATCCTTTATGTAAAAGGCAGCGGCTGGGACCTGGGTGATATCGAAGCTGAGGGTTTTGCCCCGGTCCGGTTGGCGGTGCTGCAGCATATGGCCGGCCTGGAACAGCTGACGGACAGTGACATGGTACGCCTGCAGCGTGCTGCCATGACCAACCCCTATGCGCCGAACCCGTCGGTGGAAGCCGTGTTGCACGCCATTATTCCTTTCGTTTTTGTCGACCATACCCATGCCGATGCCGTTGTCACCATTACCAATTCCCCGGGCGGCGAAGAAAAAATCCGGGAGATCTACGGCGACCGTATCCTTATCATACCCTACGTGATGCCGGGTTTTATACTGGCGAAAACCATCCATGAACTGACAAAAGGCATCGACTGGTCATTATATGATGGCATGGTCCTGCTCAATCATGGCGTATTTACCTTTGATGACGAAGCGCAGCGCAGTTACCAGAAAATGATCGACATTGTCAGTCGTGCCGAAGATTACCTGGGAACACAGGGGGCGCAGCTCAATGACGTAGACAAGGACTCGACCACGGGCCTGGAAGCAGGGAGCTTGCCGGCTGGCGGGTTGCAGGCACTGGCCAGAATACGAAAGCAGGTCGCCATGGAGAGAGGCTCGGCCGTTTACGCGCTACTGGAAAACAGCATGGCGGCAACTACCTTTGCCGGCCTGAATGATGTTGCGGCCATTGCCGGCAGAGGGCCGCTTACGCCTGACCATATTATTCGGACTAAACAGCTGCCGCTGATATTGCAGCCGGATATTACCGATGACGACACCGCGGTGAATGATTATGCAAAGGCCTACCGGAACTACTTTGAACGTAATGCCAGTGCGCAACAGGTCTGTCTCGACTGCGCCCCGCGCTGGGCAGTATGGAAAAAACGCGGCCTGCTGGCATTTGGCCGCAGCCTGAAAGAAGCCGGCATTATCGCTGATATCAGTACCCATACCATCAAGGCCATACAGCGGGCGGAAAAACTCGGCGGCTGGGTGGCGCTACCCGAGAAAGACCTGTTCGACATGGAATACTGGGAACTGGAGCAGGCCAAGTTAAACAAAAATAAAACGCAGCCGGAGTTCCAGGGCAAAATTGCACTGGTAACAGGCGCCGCCAGTGGCATCGGCAGGGCCTGCGTGGACATGCTGTTGCAAAAAGGCGCGGCCGTTGCCGCCATTGATATTGATGCGAAAATCAATGGCCTGTTCCACCGGGAAGAGGTGCTGGAGATTGCCTGTGATGTCACCGATAGCGCGGCGTTGAAGCACGCGGTTGCAGCAACCGTCAGGCGGTTTGGCGGGCTGGATATACTGGTGACCAATGCCGGAATCTTTACCGCCAATGAAAATATCGAGGATCTCAGCGACGACACCTGGCAGCTGAGCATGGACGTAAACCTGACCAGCCACCAGCGTTTGATGCAGTACTGCATACCCTTTCTGCGCCATGGTCTGGATCCGGCCATAGTAATTATTGCGTCAAAAAATGTACCGGCCCCGGGGCCGGGTGCTGCGGCCTACTCGGCAGCCAAGGCCGGGCTTACTCAGCTTGCTCGGGTCGCCGCGCTGGAGCTTGGCAAAGACAATATCCGGGTCAATACCATACACCCCAATGCGGTGTTTGACACCGGTGTCTGGACAGAAGAGATGCTGCAGAGCCGGGCGCAGAGCTATGGCATCAGCGTGGAGGAGTACAAGGCCAATAATATTTTGCATACCGAGGTGACCTCAAAAAATGTTGCGCAGATGGCCTGCGCCATGGCGGGTGAAACCTTTGCCAAAACCACGGGATCACAGGTCGCGGTAGATGGCGGCAATGAAAGAGTTATATAGTGATGATCCTTACCCTGGACAATGTGAAACATGAAAGTTAACGGCCAAAACTATCGCACGGTGTGGATGGATGGCAGCACGGTCTGCCTGATTGAGCAGAACCTGTTGCCGTTTGAATTTAAAATATTCGAAGCTGCAAGTTACAGGGATACCTGCACAGCGATATCCACCATGATCGTCCGTGGTGCCGGCGCCATTGGTGCCACCGCCGGTTACGCCATGGCGCAGGCCTTTATCGAAGGCGGGGATGATTCCGTGTTTATCGAAAATGCCCGCCGGGAAATCGAGGGCACACGCCCCACGGCGCAGAACCTGTTCTATGCCGTTGAGCGGGTGTACCGGGCCGGTACGCTCTGCGCAGAGCAGTTTTCAGCAGAAGGCGCCATCGGTGAAGCGCAGAAAATTGCCGATGAAGATGCCGAAGCCTGTAAAAAAATCGGTGAGCTTGGTAATGCGCTGATCAGGGACGGTAGTAATATCGAAACCCACTGCAACGCCGGCTGGCTGGCGTTTGTCGATTACGGCTCAGCGCTGTCACCGGTTTATGCCGCCCATAGAAGCGGCAAGCGGGTTTTTGTCTATGCTGATGAAACCCGGCCCCGGGGGCAGGGCGCACGGCTGACAGCATGGGAACTGAAAAACGAAAACGTACCGCATGTCATCATTGCCGATAACGCCGGTGCCCACCTGATGTCACAGGGCAAGATCGATCTGATGATTGTCGGCTCCGACCGGATTGCTGCCAACGGTGATGTGGCCAACAAGATCGGCACCCTGGAAAAAGCCATCGTGGCAAAGCATTATGGTGTTCCGTTTTATGTGGCAGCGCCGGTATCCACCATTGATTTTGACTGTGCATCGGGCATTGATATTCCGATAGAGCAAAGGCACCAGGATGAAGTGCTTTACCAGTCCGGCACCAATGCCGCTGGCCAGCCTGAAAAAATCCTGGTCAGTTCACCCGGCTCGGATGCGCTGAACCCCGCCTTTGATGTAACCCCGGCCGAGCTGGTCGCCGGCATCATAACCGAGCAGGGAATCTTTGAGCCGGCAGAGCTGGCTGCATTGAACAAACAGGGGACGTCCTGATGCAATATAGAAAACTGGGGCGAACCGGACTGGATATCAGCGTCATTGGTCTCGGTACCATGACCTGGGGGTTGCAGAACACCCAGGCGCAGGGTTTCGAGCAAATGGACTACGCCATTGAGCGCGGCATTAATTTTTTTGATACCGCCGAAATGTATGCCATCCCGCCGAGTGAGAAAACCTTCGGTACCACGGAAACGATTATCGGCAACTGGTTTGCCTCACGGGCCAGTCGTGACAAGGTCATACTGGCATCGAAAATAACCGGGCCGGGTCTGTCGTGGATACGCGGTGGAAAAAGTTATATTGATAAAGAAAATATCATCCAGGCAGTAGAAGGCAGCCTGAAAAGATTGCAAACGGATTACATCGACCTCTATCAGCTGCACTGGCCTAACAGGGGCTCCTATCACTTCGGCCAGATATGGGACTACGCGCCAGCGTTTGATGTACAGGCCGAAGAAGATAACTTTCTCGAAGTTCTGCAAACCCTGAAGGCATTAATACAGGACGGAAAAATCCGCCATATCGGTTTGTCCAACGAAACCGCCTGGGGTCTGATGAAATGGCTGCAGCTGGCCGAGAAAAACGGTTTGCCGCGCATGGCCTCCATTCAAAATGAATACTCACTGCTTTGCCGTCACTTCGAACCGGACCTGGCTGAAATCGCTATTCACGAAGACTGTGGTTTACTTGCATGGTCGCCCCTGTGCAGAGGCATGTTAAGCGGAAAATATCTCAATGGCGCTCGCCCGCAAGGCGCACGGATAACCATAGAAACCCGGCATGAGCACAGAGTGTCACCGCAGACAGATGCCGCAATACAAAAATATGTTGAGCTGGCGAAACAGTATGAACTCGATGTCTGCCAGATG
>JAJRTD010000229.1 GCA_024278435.1 Gammaproteobacteria bacterium
CTCCTTCCTGCTGATCTTTCTTTTACTGTCAGGTTTATACGGGGTCTCCGTGCTGTTTAGTGAGCCGGGCAGTGCGCTGGTGCAAAGCCTGATATCGTCATGGAGGGGAGCGGCATGAGTGTCGATGACAAAAACAAAGCAACCACAATTACCATGCTGATGGAATCAGAAGGCGCAGAGAAGTTTGATGCTATCAAAAGTGCTGATGCAGGGAGCGCAGAAAAAAGTACTGCTACAGGTAGCACTGGCACCGCCCGGAAAAAAGTTAATATTCTGAGCCGGCTAATAGAAAAAAACATGCTGGTTCCGGGTAGCGCCCTCGGCCCGGACTTTCAGGATGACTACCGGCGGATTAAACGACCATTGCTGGCGAATGCCTGTGGCAAAAACCGGTCGATGGTTAATCGCGGCAACCTGATCCTGGTAACAAGCTCTATTCCCGGCGAGGGGAAAACATACACCTCGGTAAACCTGGCATTGTCTATCGCCCAGGAAAAAGACATCACGGTTCTGCTGGTCGATTGTGATGTGGCTAAACAGGGCGTGAGCAGAAAGCTTGGCATTGAAAAAGCATCCGGCCTGGTTGATGTTCTGGAAAATGATGATCTGGATCTTGGCGATGTCATGCTGCAGACCGATATTCCGAATCTCCGGCTGGTATCGGCCGGCAAGCATAATGCCTACTTTACTGAACTGCTGGCCAGTCAGCGTATGGCGTCACTGGTTGATGAAATAGTGACCCGTTATGGTGACCGGGTTATTATTTTTGACGGGCCGCCACTGTTGCCAACACCGGAAACCCAGGTGCTGGCCGGCCTGGTCGGTCAGGTCGTGTTTGTTATCGAAGCCGGTAAAACACCGCAGTCACTGGTTGAAGATGCGCTGGAGATGATTCCGGAAGACCAGGCAACGGGCCTGGTCATGAATAAGTATGAAGGGCTGTCCGGCCGGGGTGGCTACTATTATGGGTATTACGGTCCAGACGATGATAATAAAAGCTAACAGCCCTTTTGTTGATTATTCCGGTCTTTAACAATGCCTGTCTGTAATGCATTAACAGTTGACGTTGAAGATTATTTTCAGGTCTCTGCATTTGCCAAAAGTATTGATCAGGGTGACTGGGACAAACACCCCTTGCGGGTAGAAAATAATACCCGGCGGTTGCTGGATATTTTTGATGAGGCACAGATTAAATGTACTTTTTTTGTGCTGGGATGGGTTGCTGAGCGCAATAAAAACCTGGTCAGGGAAATTGCCAGCCGTGGGCATGAGGTCGCCAGTCACGGCTACAGCCATCAGTTGATCTACAACCAGACGCCGGAAGTTTTCCGTGAGGAAACGATACGTTCAAAGGCGTTGCTGGAAGATATCGTGCAAACGCCCGTGCGGGGCTACAGGGCCGCCAGCTATTCCATTACCCAAAACTCCCTGTGGGCGCTAGACATCCTTGCTGAGGCCGGGTTTATCTATGACTCAAGTATTTTTCCTGTCCGCCATGACCGCTATGGCATACCGGGCGCAAAAGAAATCCCGCATGTCCTGAAAACACCCCGCGGGCATTCATTGATTGAGTTCCCCCTGTCGACTGCAAAAATATTCAACCATAAACTGCCCGTTGCCGGCGGTGGTTATTTTCGCCTGTATCCCTACGCTTTAACGAAAGCGGGGCTGGGGCAGATCAACCGTCGCCAGCAACCGTTTATTTTTTATCTGCATCCATGGGAAATTGATCCGGAGCAGCCAAAAATCAAAGCGGGACTGTTTTCCCGTTTCAGGCACTACAATAATCTTGAAAAATGTGAATCGCGCCTGCAGCAATTAATTAAAGATTTCCGTTTTACGACAACGTGGGAAGTTCTCACTGAACTTGGCTTTAGTGATAACGACGTTGCCGGTTAGTGTCCCGCGTTGCCCGGATGTTTTTCCCGGCACCAAAGGTAACAGAAGGAGTCGCTCTTGCCCGCTTATCGTGCTGAATCCTGCCATATAGAACAGGCTGATGATGTCCGTGCAGAATGGCTTGCCCTGCAAAAGTCAGCGGACTGCTCTTATTTCCAGTCCTGGGGGTGGATGTCCACCTGGCTGCAGCAGATTGCGGTTAAGCTGAACCCGGTTGTTATTAGGGTCTGGCATGGTGAAGACCTGGTCGGTATCAGTGTCTTTGTTCCCGCAAAGATCAAACGTCATATCATTATTCACGCCAGGGCCATGTTCCTCAATGAATACCCGTTTGACGGTAACAATATGGTTATTGAATATAACGGTTTGCTTGCTGCCAGCGAGCATGAGCAGGCGGTGTATGCGGAAACCGTGAAATACCTGCTAAAGCATTTACCGGCCTGTGATGAATTTCACTTCGGCGCCATTACTGAAAGCCGCCTGGCGTATTTGAAAAAAATAAATTACCGGGAAGTCGATTGTATTGTCGATGAAGAATCACTGGCCTGGTCGGTCGACCTTGCGCAATTGCCTGCGGATCCCGATGCTTACCTTGAGAGCCTGAGTAAAAACAGGCGGGCACAGATTCGACGTTCGATGCGACTGTATGAAAAACAGGGCACGCTGAAAATTGAGCCGGCGGAGAATACTGAACAGGCGTTACAGTTTTTCTCCCGGCTGAAAGTGCTGCACACCCGACGCTGGCAAGCCACTGGTCGTAACGGGGTTTTTGCTAATCCCGTCTGGGAAAGCTTTCACCGGTCACTGATACAGAATTTTTTTGAGGCCGGCGAGGTACAGTTGTTGAAGGTGACGGCCGGCGAGCAGGAAATCGGTTACCTGTATAATTTTGTCTGGCGCAAACAGGTCTATGTACTGCAGACCGGGTTTGCGGTGTCGGAAGATAAAAGGTTAATGTCGGGCTATGTAAGCCATGTAATGGCCATTGTATATAACCGGTCGCAGGGCATGACCGTTTATGACCTGATGCATGGCGAGTCCCTGTATAAAAAAATATTATGTAATCAACGTCAGAAACTCTACTGGGTTGTGCTGCAACGACGGTTGCTGAAATTCAGGGTAGAGAAGCTGGGCGTTGCCACGGTTGCAAACTTCAGGCGCCTGTTCCCGGGAGGGGGCGGTCGATAGCCTTGCTGCCGGTGTTGGTGGAGTGTTGCCCGGTTA
>JAJRTD010000230.1 GCA_024278435.1 Gammaproteobacteria bacterium
CAGCATGGTGGCCAGGGTGTAGTCATTGCCACTCTGTAATGCCGTCAGGTAGACAACCGGCTTGATCAGGGAACCGATCTGTCGTTCGGCATTCAGGGCGCGGTTAAAGCCCTTGTAGGACGGGTTCCTGTCACCGACAACTGCCAATACATCTCCATTCAGCGGTGAAACGACAACGGCAGCCGCCTGCAACTGTCTGTCATTGGACAGGCTGCTTAATGTCTTTTGAACAGCCTGTTCAGTATTAAACTGAATATAGGGATCCAGCGTTGTAAAAACCCGCAGGCCTTCAGACTGCAGATCTTCGGGCTGGTAGCTCTGCTGCAGCTGGAGCTTGACCACATCAATAAATGCCGGGTACAGGCCTGAGCGTGCATGCTTTACCGTAACCACGGGTCTGTTCATCAGCTTTTCTGCCTGCCGTGCGGTAATCAGCTGTTCCTGTTTCATGGCATTGAGCACCACGTTTCTGCGCGCTGTTGCCCGTTCAGGGTTTCTTTGCGGATTGTAGTACGAGGCACCTTTCACCATACCGACAAGGATGGCCATCTGGTCAAGCGACAGGTCTTTCAGGCTTTTGCCAAAATAAAACTCACTGGCCAGGCCGAAACCATGAATTGCACGTTTACCACTCTGCCCCAGGTATATTTCGTTTATATAGGTTTCCAGAATGGTCTTTTTCGGGTAATGGGCCTCGAGAAGCAAGGACATAAATGCTTCATTGATTTTTCTTGTAAGCCTTTTCTGCTGGTCAAGAAAAAGATTTTTTACCAGCTGCTGGGTCAGCGTACTGCCGCCCTGAACCGTCTGCCCGGAGTAAAAATTAACTACCATGGCCCTGGCAATTGCCCGTGGATCAACGCCCCAGTGTGAAAAAAATCGCCGATCCTCGATCAACAGCAGCATCTTGATAAACATATCCGGTACATCATCAAGTTTTAACAGTACCCTGTCCTGGGCATGCGCAGGAAATATCCCGGTAAGATATCCGGCATCAAATCGAACCAGGTCAACGGACTTGCCGCTGTAAATATCTGTCAGTTCACTGACCTTGTTATCATCAATCACTACCCGTATCGTATGCTCGGGTTCCTTGCCATCCCAGAAAACAAAACTGCGGGTTTTTATTTCAAAGGCATTGTTCCAGTAACGGAACTGCGCCTGTTGCCGGGGCAGGGCTTCGACTTGCTGGTAGTTAAGGTAGTTAAGCTCATATTTCAGCTGCTTCACAGAAATCGGTTTTCCGGCAAACAGTTCAAGGGGGCGCGCATAGACATGTGCCGGCAGCTGCCAGATCCGGCCTTCAAAGCGCCGGGTAATACGCTGATCAAGTACCGACAGGTAAATCAGGAAAACAACCAGCAGGCTTATCGCTGAACCATAGATCAGCTTGCGGTTAAAAAAAGACTTTTTAGCCGGTGTTTTTTTTCGTTTGTTGCTTTTTTTCTTGCGTGCCGGTTTCCCGGTCTTTTTCGGCGCTTTGTTTTTTATGCTGTTATTTTTTACAGAAGCGGCGGGCTTTTTTGATGGCATGGGTCAGCAGGAATGACGGATATAAAATTGCATTATACCGTTATTTTTCGATAATAAATAAAAGCAGAAACATTTATTCGCCACAGAGGCACAGCGGGCACAGAGTTTTAAGGAACCTCTGAATAAGTCCTTATTTGTCATCCTGGGCGAAGTCGAAGGATCTTATACCACTGTGCAATCAAATATTTACGGAACATAAGATTCTTTGCTGCGCTATGAATGACACTTGTTCAGAGGTTCCTTAATTTGTTAACTGCGCCTGCGGCGCAGTTAACAATAAAAGGTTTTCTCTGTGTGCTCTGTGTCTCTGTGGTGAAATGCTTTTACACTGACAGAGCCAGAACTGCTTACTTACATGTAGAAAGGAATCTTGCTGATTTGCCGCTACAGGGATCGGACTCAAACTGGGCTTTGCGTTTTTTCTCGTCTGCAGCACGTTTTTTCATCAATGCCTGCTTTTCGGCTTCACGTCTTTTTGCTTCCGCCTGCTGTCTTGCGGCGGCTTCCTTTTGTGCCTGTATCCTGGCTTTTTCTGCGGCTTCCTTGTTGGCTTTTGCGCGAGCCTCGGCTTCGGCTTTACTTTGTTTGGCCTTCAGCTCAGCCTGTGCTTTCTGCTGTTCCTGCAATTTTTTCTGCTGGGCCTGCAGTTTTTTCTGTTTTTCTATCTGCGCCTTGCGCTCACGTTCCTGTCTGGCCTTGGCTTCAGCCCGTTTCTTTTCTTCGGCACGTTTCTTTCTTGCAATATCCTGGCGTTGTATGCTTTCTCTTACCGTAACCATTTCACTTTCAGCGGCGATCACACCGACCAGTGCGGCTTTATTCAACCATTCAAGTCCTTTTTCGGGGTTCTTCTTCATGCCGACACCATAGGCATTCATTTTGCCGACATAATATTGCGCCTGCGGATTACCTGCTTTGGCTTTTGCTTTCAGTTCTTCAACCCTGGCTTTATTGTCCCTGGTCAGTCCGTTTTTTTCCAGATCCCAGTACAGCAGCTTGAAATTTGCAGTTTCATGCCCCTGCGCTGCAGCCTTGTCTATCCAGTTTTTTGCCTCGGCCATGTCTTTCTTGACGCCAAAGCCAGTTTCATACATTTCACCGACCTTGAACTGTGCTTCGGGATTGCCCTTTTTTGCCAGCTTCATCTGGAAGTCAAACAGACCATTGGCCTGAGCAACAGACAGGGTAACCAGAACAAACATGAACAATAACAGACCCAGGCCAACCTTGATGGCTGAGGAGCCATCAGGCAGGTTTCGGGAAGAAGGGATAGAAACGTTATTATCTGACATTGTTGCTTTAAACCACTAAAGTTATATCACTGACTGTTTGTAATATTTACAAATCCCTTTAGCCTAGAAAATCACGTCCAGTGCAACACTCATAATACCCACCTTGTTCTGTGGTGGCGATTGCGAGAAATTGGTATTGAACAAACCGTAGTTAAAGCCCTGATTGGCATCAGCGAGTGTAGACGGATCCTGTTCGACATCAACTACCTGGTATTCAACTTTTAAAGCAGCACTGTCATTGACTTCATATCGAAGGCCGGCAGTGATCGATGTCTGTATCTGTACCGGGAAGTTAAGCGATGTACCACCGGGCGCTACCGGTGAACTAGCTGGTACAGTAATCGCACCATTACCCGGCAGGCCAAAGGTTGACGCCTTGCCTTCGATGGATGCAAAGGTAATGTGCGGCAGGAATTTACCAAAACGGTAACCGATAGTCGCATAATAACCTTCGGTGTCACCAAAGGCGCGTGACAGCTCTTCGGTGGTGGTACGCTTGGTCCATTCGGCATAGACCACGACATTAGCCAGATCCAGGTTAAAACCGGCAGCCATTACCTTACAGTCGCCATGACCGTTCAGGTTTACGTCAAGCTGTGCGCTAAACGGATTGTTTGTGTCTGTTTTAAAACCACCGGTGGTGTTCACGTCACACTGGAAGGCACTGCCATGCACGGTATAGCCACGACCGGAATATTTCAGGTCGGCACCGTAAATGCTTTCCGCCTCGAAATAGGCCCCTTGGGCGTTGGGGATATCGTCACGGTTTGATCCCACATAAGGCTGAAACGACAGGGTACCGGGGCCAACCGGAATCTGAAACAGTAACTCAATACCGTTTACCGTGTTCAGCGGGTTGTTCAGCAGATAGACTTCCTGTGGCGGACGAATCCAGGGGTAGGCGTAACCGACTTCGACATAGTCGTTTACCAGATAGACCGGCTGTTTGATCTTGCCGACATGAACACTGGTGGTTTCATGGAACTCATAATCAATATAGGCCCATTCGATAATGGCGTTGAAGTTGCCATTGTCACCGCGACCCAGAACCTGCGCCACCACCGACATGTTTTCGGCGACATCGGAACTGATCTGCAGGCCGAAACGCGTATCTTTTTCAAAAGTCAGGTCTTCGGTAATACCGCGGTCACCCAGACCACCAATATAGATATTACCCTTATCTTCTTCTTTTATAGAAACAATCTGTGAAGCACCGGCTGTCATAAAACCGTCGAACTGGATGGCCTGCGCCGGAGCACTGGCCAGTATCGATACGATTGCAGCGCTCAGTATATTTATTTGTTTTTTCATCAGAGGACTCCCCCTTTTATTGTTGTAATAGTCAGAAGATAGTCCAAAAATCAGGCATGGCAAGAAAACATTATTAAAATGTTGTAATTTTATTAGACATGTGCCATATCAATTTGAATTATAAATAGAATTGGTACAGATA
>JAJRTD010000231.1 GCA_024278435.1 Gammaproteobacteria bacterium
CTGGGTCATATCGTCCTGGTACTGCAGCGTGGCTGCCAGTTCCAGGCCGCTGATGCCCGTGTATTTTACGCGAGCGGTGGTCGCCAGGTTACTGGCGTTGGCTTCGGCAACCTTCTGCCGGCCGCCGCGAACATTGGTGCCACCGTCCAGGCCGCTATGCAGGTAAAGGTCATAGCTGAAACCGCTACTAAAATTACCGACCAGGCCGGCACCACCTTCGCGCCAGGTAGTCGGCAGAATGTATTTGGTAACGACAGGGCGTTCTACGCCATAGAATCTTGGTGGTTCATGGACTTCATTGATGAAACCCACCGGCACCAGGAAAATACCGGCATTAACACTGGTATTATCATTCAGGTCGAGCTGAACAAAAGCCTGTTCGATAGCAACTGAACCGGGGGAGGAGCCGTCCTTGGTGTCAGCGATGGTGCCATGTTCAACTTCCAGTTCAGAGAAAAAGCGGGTTTTGTCATTGAATTCGTGACCGAAGAACAGGACGAAACGGTGAAAGTCGATTTCTTTTTTATCATCCTTGCCGGCAATGCCGCTGCTCAGGTTATTGTAGTGCATTTCACCATAACCCCCGACGGTAGTGCGTCCGCTGGTGCCGTGACCGTGGTGCCGGTCTTTATTGATTTCACCTGAAGCGACATTGTTCTGGTAACCGCTGTTGGCTTCAACCTGTTCGGCCAGGATATCGAACTGCTGTTTCAGTTCATTGAATTCTTCATCGGTTACCGCCAGGGCAGGTTGCGCCAGGGCAAAGGTGATGGCGCTAAACAGGGTGTTTTTAACAAGGTTCTGATATTTCACAACAAACTCCAAAATAGACTGATTTTAAAAATTCACTTTGAAAAACAGATGCTTAATGCCTCAAAGTGAACAACAATGTGCGGGCTATTATACTTACTGCAAATACAAATGCAAATGATTCTCATATAGATTTACGTATATCTTAAGGGATACGCGGGGGGCAGCATTGGAGGTAGTCATTGGCCGTAATACTTCTATATGGCGGTCTGACAGGTATAATTGGCAAAAATTAAAAGGAGATAAAAGTGAATAAATTAATACCACTGATGGCTGTTTTATTGCTGAATCCATCGATTACGCTGGCCGGTACTGTGATCGAGATACAAACTGACAACACCATGACAACCGTTCTGACCGATGGCAAGAATGTACGGATGAATATGTCAGATAGTGAATACGCCATTATTGATTCTAAAAACCATGATGTGAAAATTGTCAGCACTGCAGAGAAACAGGTTCTGTTACTGGAGGCGGGGCCTGCTGGTAAAAAAGGGGCCGCGAAGGTAAAAACCACCATTACCAACCTCGGTGCCGGCGGCAGGATTGCCGGATATGACACGCAGAAATTCAGTTACCAGGCCAATGGCAAACCCTGCGGTGTGATTTATGGTTCCAAACAGGCCTATCAGCTGAAAGGCATGAAAGCGCTGTTTAGCGCCATACAGGCAATGATGGAAAAACAGCAGGCGGCATTAGGTGGTTTTGCCGGCATGGTGGATGACTGCACGCTGGGCGATATTTCACTGGGTGAGCATATTAATACCATCGGTGTTCCAATGCGAACCGAAAGGAATGGTGTTGTCGATTCAGAAGTTAAAAGTATAAAGCAGGGGATGAAGCTGCCGGCAGATACCTTTGTTATTCCTGCTTCCTACAAAACCATAACGTTAGAAGAGCAGATGCGTGGAGTCAGGCAGCAGATGCAGCAGTACCAGCCGCAAATGCAGCAAATGATGCAGCAGATGCAACAGTCCGGGCAAATGACACCGGAAATGATGGAGCAGATGCGACGAGCTCAGGAGATGATGCAGCAGTATCAGCAGCCCTGATACGGGCTAATTTTATATAAGCAAGCGTTTCTCTCGGGAGCCAGGGGATAATCGTAGCTGCTAAAGTCGGCTACCTTGCGGTTTTATTTGTCTGGCTGCAACACTAAGGATGTATGAACGACTTTTTCCGGAGTTAGTGCAACTTGAGTTATTATTTGAATATCCGCTCAACCAGGAGATAGTATTCACTATGGGTAGTTACCAAACAAAACTGGCCTTGCATTATTTATCTAAAAAGAACATCTACCCGTCACCACTGACAGATAAACGTGAACTGCAATCATTGCTGAAGAAATTGATGCCTGTTTCTTGCGGAAAAGACTTTATCAGGCTGGGTTCTGATGGTGACGGAGGCTACCTTCTTCCGGATGACCTTGCAGGAATCAAAGCATGTTTTTCACCCGGCGTAGATTGTGTTTCCGGGTTCGAGAAAGACTGTGCAAATATGGGGATGAATGTATTCCTGGCGGATAACTCTGTTGAAAAAACACCAGAAACACATGATCTTTTTCAGTTCACAAAGAAGTATCTCGGCGTTACAACAAATGATGATTTTATGACTCTTGACGATTGGGTTACATCATCTATGCCAGAATCACAAGACGAGCTGCTACTGCAAATAGATATAGAAGGCTTTGAATACGAAGTTTTTTAGCTGTCTCGGACCAATTAATGAAATGTTTTAGAATTATCGTGGCTGAATTTCATCACCTTGAAGACTTCTGGAATAAACGGTTCTTTGATTTAGCATCACGCACGTTTGAGAAAATACTGCAAACACATAGCTGTGTACATAATCACCCAAATAATTGTTGTGGTTCTGTAACAAAAGAAGGTATTGAAATGCCTTCAGCAACAGAAATAACATTTATACGTAATGATCGCGTAAA